>NZ_RZOT01000280.1:0-7720 GCF_003999085.1 Mesorhizobium sp. M4A.F.Ca.ET.090.04.2.1 | reverse complement strand
GCTCGAGGCAAGTGCGGCGGTGCGCAAGATCGGCCAATCGCTGGCAGCCGAGGCGATCGCCGCCAGGACGGAATGGCTTGCGGGTGACGCCACCATCGATCTCGCCGATCTTCAACCCGCCGATCTCGTCACCGCCGCTTATGTGCTGGACGAGATCGTGCCGGCCTCGCTGCCCAAACTGGTTGGCCGACTCTGGCAGTTGACCGCCGGCACGCTGCTGATCGTCGAGCCGGGAACGCCGGCCGGCTGGCAGCGCATTCTTGCCGTCCGCCAGCAATTGATCGAGGCAGGCGCGCATGTGCTGGCACCCTGCCCGCACGAGGCGCCCTGCCCGCTCGTCCCGCCCGACTGGTGCCATTTCTCGCGCCGCGTCGCGCGCTCGCGCCTGCATCGCCTCGCCAAGGACGCCGACGTGCCGTGGGAGGACGAGAAATTCATCTACATCGCCGCCGCGCGGCGGCCGGCGCCAGCGCGCCTGGCGCGCGTGATCGCGCCGCCGAAGGCCGGCTCCGGCAAGGTGAGGCTCAAGCTTTGCGTGCCTGACGGCAATGCCGGCGAGACACTGTTCAGCAAGCGCGACGGCGACGCGTTCAGGATCGCGCGACGGCTGGACTGGGGCGACACGCTGGATATTTGAATGACAGTTTGTTCTTTATTTGTTCCACAGCTTCGCGTAGAATCGCGACCTTGCCGAGTCAACCGGAATCGGGGCACGGGAATTCTGTCCTGTGGACGGTTTGCCGTTCCTGTGAACAGCGGGCATCAAGGCTGATTGGCCTTCGGGTGATGCAGAAAGGTCAGCACCGACTCATCTCGTTCTTGCTATCGAGAGGTCGGGATCGAAATCGGGGATATCATGGCTGAGGCAGCACGCAAATTCGGCGTGGCGGAGCAACCGCTCTATCGCGAGGCACCGAACAACATCGAGGCCGAGCAGGCGCTGCTTGGCGCCATCCTCGTCAACAACGACGCCTTCTACCGGGTCTCCGACTTCCTCAAGCCGGCGCATTTCCACGAGCCGCTGCACCGCCGGATATTCGAGGTGGCGGCCGAGCTCATCCGCATGGGCAAGATCGCGACCCCGATCACGCTGAAGACCTTCCTGCCGGCGGACGAAAAGGTCGGCGACATGACGGTGGCGCAGTATGTCGTGCGGCTCGCCGTCGAGGCCGTCACCGTCGTCAACGCCACCGACTATGGCCGCGCCATCTACGACCTCGCCACGCGCCGCGCGCTGATCACCGTCGGCGAGGACATGGTCAACATCGCCTATGACGCCCCGGTCGACATGTCGCCGTCCGACCAGATCGAGGATGCCGAGCGGCGGCTGTTCGAGCTGGCCGAGACCGGCCGCTACGACGGCGGCTTCGAGAGCTTCACCGACGCCGTCAAGACCGCCGTCGACATGGCCAACGCCGCCTATATGCGCGACGGCGGCCTGTCCGGCATCGCCACCGGCCTGCGCGACCTCGACCGCCGCATGGGCGGCCTGCAGCCTTCCGACCTGATCGTGCTTGCCGGCCGCCCAGGCATGGGCAAGACGTCGCTCGCCACCAACATCGCCTTCAACATCGCCGAGGCCTATGTGCCTGCCCAGCAGGCCGACGGCTCGTTCAAGGCCGCCAATGGCGGCGTCGTCGGCTTCTTCTCGCTGGAAATGTCGTCGGAGCAGCTCGCCACCCGCATCATCTCCGAGCAGACCGAGATTTCGTCGTCGAAGATCCGTCGCGGCGAGATCTCCGAGATGGATTTCGAAAAGCTGGTCGCCTGCTCGCAGACCATGCAGAAGATCCCGCTGTTCATCGACCAGACCGGCGGCATCTCGATCGCCCAGCTTTCCGCCCGCGCACGCCGCCTGAAGCGCCAGCGCGGCCTCGACCTCATCGTCATCGACTATATCCAGCTGATGCAGGGCTCCTCCGCCCGCGCCTCGCAGAACCGCGTGCAGGAAATCACCGAGATCACCACCGGCCTGAAGGCGCTGGCCAAGGAGCTCGGCGTGCCGATCATCGCGCTGTCGCAGCTCTCGCGCCAGGTCGAAAGCCGCGACGACAAGCGCCCGCAACTCTCGGACCTGCGCGAATCCGGCTCAATCGAGCAGGACGCCGACGTGGTGCTGTTCGTCTATCGCGAGGAATACTACCTCAAGAACCGCGAGCCGAAACTCGGCACCGAGGAATACGTCAAGTGGGAAAACGAGATGAACGAGATGCGCGGCAAGGCCGAGGTGATCGTGGCCAAGCAGCGCCACGGCCCGACCGGCTCGGTCAGCCTCGCCTTCCACGGCGAATTCACCCGCTTCTCCGACCTGGCGGAAGAGCACCATCTGCCGGATCGGTTTGAGTGAGCTCTTGAGAAAGGCCTCATTCCTTCGCCCCCCCCTCTGGCCTGCCGGCCATCTCCCCCTCAGGGGGGAGATCAGCTGTCGCGTCGGCTTTCGCCAATCGCGGAGATTGCAAGATGGGCGCCGGGATCGAAGCTGCTGGGGGAGATGTCCGGCAGGACAGAGGGGGGTGCTGTCCCACCGACCTGTCCAATATCGGGCCGCATCTAATGGCTAAATCGCGCGTTCAGTTCATCTGCCAGAATTGCGGATCGGTGCACCAGCGCTGGGCCGGCAAGTGCGACGCCTGCGGCGAGTGGAACACGCTGGTCGAGGAAGGCACGGCCGGCGGCATCGGCTCCGGGCCGGCCAACACCCGCAACGCCCGCAAGGGCCGTGCCGTCGTGCTCACCAGCCTGTCCGGCGACATCGAGGACGCGCCGCGCATCGTTTCGGGCATCGGCGAGCTCGACCGCGCCACCGGCGGCGGCTTCGTGCGCGGCTCGGCGCTGCTGGTCGGCGGCGATCCCGGCATCGGCAAGTCGACGCTGCTGACGCAGGCGGCCGCCGCGCTCGCCTCAAGAGGCCACCGCATCGTCTATGTCTCCGGCGAGGAAGCCGTCGCGCAGATCAGGCTGCGCGCGCAGCGCCTCGGTGTCGCCTCGACGCCGGTCGAACTCGCCGCCGAGACCAATGTCGAGGACATCCTCGCAACCATCGCTGACGGCAAGCGGCCGGACCTGGTGATCCTCGATTCGATCCAGACGCTGTGGACCGACCTTGCCGATTCGGCGCCCGGCACCGTCACCCAGGTGCGCGCCGCCGCGCAGGCGATGATCCGCTACGCGAAATCCACAGGAGCGGCGATCGTGCTCGTCGGTCATGTCACCAAGGAAGGCCAGATCGCCGGTCCGCGCGTCGTCGAGCACATGGTCGACGGCGTGCTCTATTTCGAGGGCGAAGGCGGCCACCACTACCGCATCCTGCGCACGGTGAAGAACCGCTTCGGGCCGACCGACGAGATCGGCGTGTTCGAGATGTCGGACAAGGGCCTGCGCGAAGTCGCCAACCCGTCCGAGCTTTTTCTCGGCGAGCGCCACGCGAAGTCGCCAGGAGCGGCCGTTTTCGCCGGCATGGAGGGCACGCGTCCGGTGCTGGTCGAGATCCAGGCGCTGGTGGCGCCCTCCTCGCTCGGCACGCCACGCCGCGCTGTCGTCGGCTGGGACGGCGCGCGGCTGTCGATGGTGCTCGCGGTGCTGGAGGCCCATTGCGGTGTGCGCTTCGGCCAGCATGACGTCTACCTCAACGTTGCCGGCGGCTACCGGATCAGCGAGCCGGCTGCCGATCTGGCGGTCGCCGCCGCGCTGGTTTCGTCGCTCACCGGTCTTGCCCTTCCTGCCGATTGCGTCTATTTCGGCGAAATCAGCCTGTCGGGTGCGGTGAGGCCGGTTGCGCATGCGCAGCAGCGCCTCAAAGAGGCCGAAAAGCTGGGTTTCGGTAGCGCGGTACTGCCCTTGGGCAGCGAGGACCTTGTCGGTGGCAATGGCGCTGGGGGGATCGGGGCCGGCGCTTTCCAGCCCACCGAGCTTGCCGACCTCGTCGCGCGCATAGCCGGCTCACGGCGCAGCCGCGCCGAGGAGCAAGAATGACGCGGCTCGTCGAGCGGTAGAGACATGGAGTGGGGCGAAGGACATGCCGATTACGCTGCTTGACGGAATTCTCGTCGGCTTCACCCTGGTCTCGGCGATGCTCGCCATGGTGCGCGGCTTCTCGCGCGAGGTACTCTCCATCGTCTCCTGGGTGGCGGCGGCGGTGGCGGCCTTCTTCTTCTACAAGCCGGTGCTGCCTTACGTTCAGCCCTATGTCGACAACGACAAGATCGCCATGGCGGCGGCCGCCGGCATCGTCTTCGTCATCGCGCTGATCGTCGTCTCGGTCATCACCATGAAGCTCGCCGACTGGATCATCGATTCCCGGATCGGCGCGCTCGACCGCACGCTCGGCTTCCTCTATGGCGCGGCGCGCGGCATCCTGGTGGTCGCGGTGGCGCTGCTGTTCTTCAACTGGCTGGCCGGGGCCAAGGCGCCGGGCTGGGTCGCCAACGCCAAGTCGCGGCCGCTGCTGGAGACGATCGGCGCGAAGCTCGAAAGCCTGCTGCCGGAGAACACGGAAGAGCTCGTCAACAAATACACCCACAAGGGCGAGCCCGCGGCTGAAACTCCGGCGGCGCCCGGCGCGACGACCGACCAGCCGGCGGCCGAACCGCCGGCAAACGGCGATGACGCCGATGCGCCGGTCGATGACAATGAAGGCGAAGCGCCTGCCGACAACGCGCCGGCGCCGGCTCCCGCCACTCCGGCGCCGGCAAACTGATCGCCGCCAAGACGAGCGCCCGCGGCAAGGCGGGCGCTTCCCCGGGGATTGACGTTGGTGTGAACGCCGCAAGGCATGCGTTGCTTTCGACGAGCGATCGCCTTATATGGCGATTTTAGCGGAGCTTGAGCCCCTCATGGCAGTTTCGATGGCAGACGCAGGCGACGTGCTATCCGCCGAGGCCGACGACCATTTCCACGACGAATGCGGCGTGTTCGGCATTTTCGGCCGGCAGGACGCGGCGGCAATCGTCACGCTGGGCCTGCACGCCCTCCAGCATCGCGGCCAGGAAGCCGCCGGCATCGTTTCCTATGACGGCAGCCAGTTCCATGTCGAACGCCATGTCGGCCTGATCGGCGACACCTTCACCAAGCAGCGCGTCATCGACAGCCTGCAAGGCAACCGCGCCATCGGCCATACGCGCTACGCCACCACCGGCGGCGCCGGCCTGCGCAACATCCAACCCTTCTTCGCCGAACTCTCCGAGGGCGGTCTCGCCGTCGCCCACAACGGCAACCTCACCAATGCGCTGACGGTGCAGCGCGCGCTGCAGACGCAGGGCTCGATCTTTTCCTCGACCTCCGACACCGAAACGCTGCTGCATCTGGTCGCCACCAGCAAGGAGCGCGACCTGAACTCGCGCTTCATCGACGCGGTGCGCCAGGTCGAGGGCGCCTTCTCGCTGGTAGCCATGACGGCCAAGAAGATGATCGGCTGCCGCGATCCGCTGGGCATCCGGCCGCTGGTGCTGGGCGACCTCGACGGCGCCTGGATCCTCGCTTCCGAGACCTGCGCGCTCGACATCATCGGCGCCCGCTTCGTGCGCGACATCAAGCCCGGCGAGATGGTGGTCATCACCTCCAAGGGCATCGAGAGTCTGTTCCCGTTCGAGCCGCAGAAGACCCGCTTCTGCATCTTCGAATATGTCTATTTCGCGCGGCCGGATTCTTCGGTCGAGGGCCGCAACGTCTACGAGGTGCGCAAGCGCATCGGCGCCGAGCTGGCGCAGGAAAACCCGGTCGAGGCCGACATCGTCGTGCCGGTGCCGGATTCCGGCACGCCGGCGGCGATCGGCTTTTCCCAGGCCGCCGGCATTCCCTTCGAGCTCGGCATCATCCGCAACCACTATGTCGGCCGCACCTTCATCCAGCCCGGCGATTCGATCCGCCACATGGGCGTCAAGCTCAAGCACAACGCCAACCGGCGCATGATCGAGGGCAAGCGCGTGGTGCTGGTCGACGATTCGATCGTGCGCGGCACCACCAGCCAGAAGATCGTGCAGATGGTGCGCGACGCCGGCGCCAGGGAGGTGCATATGCGCATCGCCTCGCCGCCGACCAGCGCGTCGTGCTTCTATGGCGTCGACACGCCGGAGAAGTCGAAGCTGCTCGCCTCGCGCATGTCGGTCGAAGAGATGGCCGAATTCATCCGTGTCGATTCGCTCGGCTTCCTGTCAATCGACGGGCTCTACCGCGCCGTCGGCGAGGCGCGCCGCGACAACGACCAGCCGCAATTCTGCGACGCCTGCTTCACCGGCCAATACCCGACCCGCCTGCTCGACTTCGAAGGCCACGACAATGTGCGCACACTGTCGCTGCTGGCGACGAGCGGCGCATAGGCCGGATCACCTCACGGAAGCTCTCGCATGACCCTCGACCTCTCCGGCCGCCTGGCGGTCGTCACCGGCGCCTCGCGCGGCATCGGCTACTTCATGGCCAAGGAATTGGCCGCCGCCGGCGCGCATGTGATCGCGGTGGCCCGCACCGTCGGCGGGCTCGAGGAGCTCGACGACCAGATCAAGGCCGAGCATGACAGGACCGGCAAGGGCGAGGCCACGCTGGTGCCGCTCGACCTTGCCGACATGGCCGGCATCGACCGGCTCGGCGGCGCCATCCACGAGCGCTGGGGCAAACTCGACATACTGGTGGCCAATGCCGCCGTGCTCGGTGTCATCTCGCCGATCGGCCATGTCGAGGCCAAGACCTTCGAAAAGGTGATGACGATCAACGTCACCTCGACCTGGCGGCTGATCCGCTCGGTCGATCCGCTGCTCCGCCTCTCCGATGCCGGCCGCGCCATCATCATGTCCTCCAACGCGGCGCATTCGGCGCGCGCCTTCTGGGCGCCCTACGCAGCTTCCAAGGCGGCGGTCGAGACGATGATGCGCTCCTGGGCGCACGAGACGCAGAGCCTGCCGCTGCGGGTCAACGCCGCCGACCCCGGCGCCACCCGCACCGCCATGCGCGCGCAGGCCGTCCCCGGCGAGGATCCGGAGACGCTGCCGCATCCGTCCGAGATCGCCAGGCGCATCCTGCCGCTGGCAAGTCCGGAGCTGAAGGAAACCGGACTGATCTTCCAGGCCAAGCACGACCGCTTCGTCGCCTACCGGCAACCGGAATAGAGCTTCGGCGCTTATCTGCATGTCGTTTCCCAAACCGCTGCATTTGGGGGACCGGCGTCAGGGATTAAATGCGCCTCCGGCTACGTTCTTCGAATGTAGAACATTCGAAACCGGAGGACCGCCATGCGCAAACTCATTCTCGTTGCCGCCACCGCGACTGCCGCCGCCCTTGCCGTCACGGCGGGCGCCGCCCTTTCGCAAGACGCGAAGATGAGCTTCTTCGTCACCAGTGTCGGTTCCGGCAAGGGCGCCGATCTCGGCGGGCTGAAGGGCGCCGACGCCCATTGCGCCTCTCTGGCCGAAGCCGCCGGCGTCAAGGGCAAGACCTGGCATGCCTATCTGTCGACCGGTGCCGAGGATGCGCGCGACCGCATCGGCAAGGGCCCCTGGTTCAACGCCAAGGGTGAGAAGATCGCCGACGATGTCGCCTCGCTGCACGGCGACGCCAACGCCATCTCCAAGCAGACGGCGCTCAACGAGAAGGGCGAGGTGGTCAACGGCCGCGGCGACAAGCCGAACCGGCATGACGTGCTGACCGGCTCGAAGCCCGACGGCACCAAGATCGCCGACCAGACCTGCGGCGACTGGACGATGAGCGGCGCCGACGGCGCAGCCATGATGGG
>NZ_RZOT01000027.1:0-21162 GCF_003999085.1 Mesorhizobium sp. M4A.F.Ca.ET.090.04.2.1 | reverse complement strand
GCCTTGAACGGCTCGTTGGCGAGGCCTCCCGCTCACCCGACCCAACACCTGTCTTCCGACCAGATCGAGGATGCCTACCGGGCGGTCATTGAACCGGATGCAGATCTTAGCCCGGCCCGGTGTTCCGGTCCGGCAGGCCGGCCGCGGAAGCCGAACAGGGTCCGCGCCGCCTGACCTCACTCCAGCCGCCAATCGCCGACAGCATGGCGAGGACCACGGCGCCACCGTCATTGCCGGTGTCGACGATCGCGGTTTCCTCTTCTGTGCTGGTTGCGGCCAATTCCAACGCGCCCAGGCCACGTGGCGCGGCCGTCCGACCTGGCAACGCTCGATCGTCGGAACCCACCCAACCGCCGCTGTGGATGATGTCGATCTTAACGGCGCTGCTCTCGGCGACGATCACCACCATCGCGCTGTTGCTGCTTCGCTGACCGGGTCTGACCGGCTCTACGCGTCGTCCTGCAGGAAGGCTTCGAGTTTTTCAGTCGCAAGGCCTGCCTGTGCCGCAATGCGCCGCGCAAGGTCTGCCGCGGCGGCGCGCGGGCGGCCGACGGGCCGGTCGAGCCAGTAGGACACCGGATTGAGCGCGGTGCGGTCATCGACGGCGACGATCCGGCCCGTCTTGAGTTGCGCCTGCGTCAGTGGCGGCCGCGCCAGCGCGATGCCCAACCCGTGCGCCGCAGCGTCGAGCACCAGATTGTAGTCCTCGAAGCGTCGGTCCTGCGGGCGCGGCCGGTAGTCGATGTCCTGCGCCGCGAGCCAGGCGCGCCAGGCGGACGCGTCGGAATCGTTGATGAGCGGGAACTTGAGCAGCCGGGCAGGGTCGCCGTGCCCTATTTCCCCCGCCAGTTCCGGCGAAGCAATCGGGAAGATGTACTCCTCGAACAGCTGCACCGAGACACGGCCGGGAATGCGGCCGCGCCCGCAACGCACCGAAAGGTCGATACCTTCGTCGGCGAGATCCGCCTGGCGGTTGTCGACATCGAGCACGATGCGCAGCCGGGTCGGGCTATTCTCGAGCGCCGCCATGCGCGGCATCAGCCACAGGCCGCTGACCGAGGGGATCGAGGCCAGCCGCACCACCGCGGTGCCGCGCGGCTCCACCCAGCGGTCGGAATTGACCGAGATCAGCGCGAAGGCCTCGGTGGTTCTCAGATGCAGGCGGTTGCCCTCATTGGTCAGCGTCACGCCGCGCGCGTTGCGCTCGAACACTTTCAGCCCCAGCCAGTCCTCCAGCTTGGCGATCTGCCGGCTGATGGCGCCATGGGTGAGGTTCAGCCTCTCGGCCGCCGCCGAAAAGCTCCCCGTTCGCGCCGCAGCATCGAAAGCGCGCAAGGTCTCCAACGGGAGTAACTGGTTCGAGCTGTGATCCATGCTCACAGGTGACCCTCGAATTGGTCGTTTGTCAATCGACGGTTGATGCGGTCTTCTAGCCTCATGGAGCCAAGCAACGAGGATATAGCGATGACCGCCTATGCCGGTACGTTGAATCAGACACAGCGAATGGACACCACGGCGGCCATCGCGGTCGCGCTCACAGTGGTCGGCTGGGCCTCCGCCTTCCCGGCGATCCGTGCAGGCCTCGAGGCCTTCCAGCCGCTGGAGCTCGGCGCGCTGCGTTTTGCCATCGCCGCTGTGCCGGCGGCGATCTTCCTGGCCGTCAAGCGCCCGGCGCTGCCCAAGGTCGACGAGTTGTGGCGCTTCGGCTTCGGCGGCGCCATCTTCGTCGCGCTTTACACGGCGATGCTCAATTTCGGCGAGCTGACCGTGTCGGCGGGCGCCGCCGGCTTCATCATCAACGTCAGCCCGATCTTCACCGCCATCATGGCCATGGCGCTGCTCGGCGAGCGCTTTTCTGGCCTGGCCTGGCTCGGCACGCTGATCTCGTTTGCCGGCATCGGCATCATCGCCATGGCCGACGGGCAGGGGCTGCACTTCAACACCGGCGCGCTGCTGGTGCTGGGTTCCGCGCTCTGCTCGGCCGTCAACACCATCGTCCAGAAGCCGCTCTTTGCCCGCCATCATCCGCTGACCATCGCCGCCTCCAACATGGTGCTCGGCGCGCTCTGCCTGGCGCCCTTCCTGCCGGAAGCGATCTCGCAGGCGGCGGTTGCCGACACAGCCGGTCTCGGCGCCGTCATCTACCTTGGCATCGTGCCCAGCCTGATCGCCTACGCCGCCTGGGCGACCGCGCTGTCGCGCCTGCCGGCTGCGCGTGCCTCGAACTTCCTCTATCTGGTCTCGCCGATGTCCGCCCTGATCGGCTTTTTCTGGCTGGGCGAAGTGCCGACGATGCTCGGCATCCTCGGCGGCGCGCTAGCGCTCGGCGGCGTCATCGTGGTGAATTTGAAGCGGTAAGTCAGGGATCTAGCGTTCCCGAGTCAGGAAAAGAGCCGCATCGAGCGGCTCTTTTCATGTCCCCCACCCACCCGGACCTTCGGTCCGACCTCCCGGCAAGGGGGGTAGGGCACCGCGCTTACCTGCTCCTTGTGGGGAGGGTCGCCGCGAAGCAGCGGGGCGGGGCTGCGCCGTACGATCCTACCGCCGCCCGAACAGCCGCTCGATGTCGGCAAGCTTCAGCTCGATATAGGTCGGGCGGCCGTGGTTGCAGGTGCCGGAGCCGGGCGTCGCCTCCATCTGGCGCAACAGCGCGTTCATCTCTTCTGGCTTGAGCAGCCGCCCCGAACGCACCGAGCCATGGCAGGCCATGGTCGCCGCGATGTGGTGCAGCCGCTCCTTCAGTGTCTCGACCGTGTCGTTGTCGGCGATCTCGTCGGCGAGGTCGCGCACCAGTTGCTGCACATTGGTTTCGCCGAGCATCGACGGCGTCTCGCGCACCGCCACCGCGCCCGGGCCGAAGCGCTCGAGGCCGAGGCCGAATCTGGCCAGCGTCTCGGAATGCATGGCCAGCCGCTCGGCGTCTTCTTCGGCCAAGTCGACGATCTCCGGCAGCAAAAGCATCTGCGAGGGCACCGCACGCGAGTGCAGCGCGTTCTTCAGGGCCTCGTAGACCAGCCGCTCATGCGCGGCGTGCTGGTCGACGATGACCAGCGAATCCCTGGTCTGGGCGACGATATAGTTCTCGTGTACCTGCGCCCGCGCCGCGCCCAGCGCCGTGCCGAGCAACGTCACGGCCGGCTCGTCCTGGCTGGCGCGCGCGTCGGCGCTGTGAAGCGGCCCGGTCTCGAACGCAGCCTGGTCGTTTTCGCCGAAGCCGGCCCTTTGCTGCTGGGCGTCGCCATATCCCATGTCGAGCGGCCGCTGCGGCGAATGCTCGAAGCCGGCGAAACCCGACGCGCGGTAGGCCGCTTCGTAGCTGCGGTGACCATTGGCCGGGCCCGGATGCGCGTAGGGCGCGCTGCCGGGCCGGAACGCCGCCATCATGCCGGCGGCTCCCGTCGTCGCGGCGCGGATGCCGGCTCCGGCCAGCGCCTCGCGGATGGCGCCAACGATCAGCCCACGCACCAGGCCCGGATCGCGAAAACGCACATCGGCCTTGGCCGGATGGACATTGACGTCCACGGTCGCCGGATCGAGCGAAAGGAACAGCACGGTCACCGCATGGCGGTCGCGCGGCAGCACGTCGGCGAAGGCGCCACGGATTGCGCCGGCGATCAGCTTGTCGCGCACCGGCCTTCCGTTGACATAGGCATATTGCTGCAGCGCGTTCGCCCGCGTGAAGGATGGAATCGAGACGTGGCCGGCAAGATGCACGCCATCGCGCGTAGCATCGATGGGGATGGCATTGTCGGGAAAGTCGGCGCCCATCACTTGCGCCACGCGTTGCAGCCGGCCCTCCGGATCGTCGCCGGTCGCGGGCAATTCCAGCGTCGAGCGGTCGGTGCCGGCAAGCGTGAAGCGCACGCCGGGGAAGGCGATGGCGATGCGCTTCACCACATCACTGGTCGCCGAGCTTTCGGCCCGCTCGCCCTTCATGAATTTGAGCCGTGCGGGCGTGGCGAAGAACAGGTCGCGCACCTCGACCGTCGTGCCGCGGTTGGCGGCCGCCGGCTTCACCGCCGAGACGCGGCCGCCCTCGATGCCGATCTCGGCGGCATTGTCGCCGCTTGCCGTACGCGAGCGGATCGACAGCCTGGCCACCGAGCCGATCGAGGGCAGCGCCTCGCCGCGGAAGCCGAGCGAGCGGATGTCGAGGATGTCGTCTGAAAGCTTGGAAGTGCAGTGGCGTGCGATTGCCAGCGCCAGTTCCCGCTCCGGGATGCCGGAGCCGTCGTCGGTGACGCGGATCAGGTTCAGCCCGCCGCCGGCGGTGACGATGTCCACGCGGGACGCCCCGGCATCGAGCGCATTCTCCACCAGTTCCTTCACCACGCTCGCCGGACGCTCGATGACCTCGCCAGCGGCGATCTGGTTGATCATCGTTTCGGAAAGCTGGCGGATGGGCATCCGGAGATTATAGGCGGATTCGACAGCATTGGGGGAGGGGTGGAATGACGTTGGCAACAGCCACCGCCGTGATCCCTCGCGCTCCGCTTTGGCCTGCCGGCGTGGCAGCGCAGAAGCTGGCGACCTCACGCCTGTGTCACCAGCCAGTCCCTTACCTTGCGCGCATTGTCGCTGAGTTCGCGGTTCTTTGGCCAGATGACGTAGAACCCGATGCCGGTTCTCAGCACATGATCCGTCACCGGCATCAGCAGCCCCGATGCCACGAGGCGCTCGACCAGGTGCCGCCAGCCGAGCGAGATGCCTTGCCCTTCCATCACCGCCTGGATCACCAGCGCATAATCATTGATGCGCAAGCCGCGCTCGGCGTTGCGCAGGCTGGTTCCGGCTGACGCGAACCATTCGTCCCAGTTCGGGGCCTCGCGGTAGGGCTCCTCCAGATGGATGAGCCGGTGCGTGGCGAGTTCCTCGACCGTTTTCGGCTTGCCGAATTTGGCGAGGTAGCTGGGGCCTGCGACCGGGAAGATCTCCTCGTCGGAGAGCGACAATGAATGATAGTCCGGCCAGTCGCGCGGCATGCCGCCGCGCACGCCGAGCGGAATTCCCTCGGCGATGATGTCGAGGTCGCGATCGGCGGTCTGGATACGCAGATCGATACCCGGCAGCTCGTCGCGGAATTGCTGCAGGCGCGGCATCATCCAGAACGAGCCGAAGGCGGTCGACGCGGCCAGCGTGACGTGGCCGCCGGTCGCCTGCAGGCGCAGATCCTCCGCCGATTTGCGGATATGCGAAAGGCCGAGCGAGACATCGGCGTGGAAGCGCTCGCCGGCCTCCGTCAGGACAACCTGGCGGTGGCGGCGCTGGAACAGCTTGGCGCCGAGCTGTTCCTCCAGCCCGCGCACGGCATAGGACACGGCCGCCTGCGTCATGCCGAGCTCTCGCCCGGCGGCGGTGAAGCTCGACAGCCGGCCGGCCGCCTCGAAGACGATCAGGCTGCCCGCGGAGGGCAGGAGGTGGCGCAGGCTTCGCATAAGCAGAGTTTATACAAGCGATCAGGATTTTCCAGCGTCACAGCGATGTTTCGCCTCGTTAAGTTGACGGGCTGTTGGAGGATGAATTGCCATGAATGCACCGGCCGTTGCAGTGACCGAACATGCCAATCGCAGAAGCGGCGGCCGCCTGGGGCGCAAGGCGATACGGGGAGCTCCCGTGGCCTCGTTTCCGACGCTGGTGCGCCAGATCCCGGCGTATCAGATGGTCCCCGACGAGGCGGTGGAACTGATCCACCAGGAATCGCTCGCGATCCTCGAAGAGGTGGGCTGCGAGTTCCGCGACGACGAGGCGATCGCCCTGTGGAAGGCCGCAGGGGCCGATGTCTCGGAAACACGCGTCCGTATCGACCGTGCGCTGTTGATGGAGCTGGTTTCCAAGGTCCCATCGGAATTCACCCTCAACGCCCGCAACCCCGAGCGCACCGTTCGCGTCGGCGGCAAGAATTCCATCTTCGTGCCGATGTATGGCGCGCCCTATGTGCGTGACCTCGACAACAACAGGCGCTACGGCTCGCTCGCCGACCTCAACAATTTCCACAAGCTCGCCTACATGGCGCCGGCGTTGCACTCGTCGAGCTCGGTCATCTGCGAGCCGATGGAAATTGCGGTCCCGAAGCGTCACCTCCACATCATCCATTCGGCCCTGAAGCACTCCGACAAGCCTTTCATGGGCATCGTGACGTCGAAGGAACGCGCCGAAGACACGATGGCGATGGCCGGCATCGTCTTCGGCGAGGACTATGTGCGCGACAATTCGGTCCTTGTCTCGATCACCAACTGTAACTCGCCGCTGGTGTGGGACGCCACCATGCTGGACGCGATGAAGGTCTATGCGCGCAGTAACCAGCCGCTGATCCTGGCGCCCTTCGCTCTGTGCGGCGCCTCGACCTCGGCCTCCGCCGTCGGCGCGGTGGCGCAGGTCAATGCGGAAGCGCTGGCCGGCGTCGCCTTCACCCAGCTGCTGCGTCCGGGCTCGCCGCAGATCTACGGCCAGTTCATGGTGACGGTGGACATGAAGACCGGAGCGCCGATGGGCGGCACGCCTGAGGCGGCGCAGATGATGTATCTGATGGGCGCGCTGGCCAGGAAATACGGCTTGCCCTGGCGCACGTCCGGCTTCCATGTCGGCTCCAAGCTCAACGATGCCCAGGCCGGCTACGAGGCGAACATGCTGATGCATGCCGCCATCCTTGCCGGCGCCAACTACATCTGGCACTCGGCCGGATGGCTGGAGGCGGGGCTGACCTGCGGCTATTCGAAATTCGCCACCGACTGCGAGCAGCTTGTCGGCTGGTACAAATATGCCGGCGGCCTTCCCTTCGACGATTTCAAGGAAGCGATGGCGGCGATCCGCGAGGTGGGGCCGCAGGGCCATTTCCTCGGCACCCAGCACACGCTCGAACATTTCGAGTCCGCCTTCTTCATGCCCACCATCATGGACTTCAATTCGTACGAGCAATGGAACGCCGAAGGCGCGAAGGACCACGACACGCGCGGCCGTGAGAAGGCGCGCAACATGCTGGCCGACTATGAGGAGCCGAAGCTCGACGAGGGCATCGCCGAGGGTCTCAAGGATTTGATCGCGCGGCGTGAGGAAAAACTGCCGGACAGCGTTAGTTAGTAAGACAGGCGAAGACCTGACGAACCATAAGGGAGGAAAAAATGACGCTCTTCAGAAGCAATGGCGACCGCGTCCCGGGCGCCATCGAGGCAATGGCGGATGAAACGCGCGCTGGCCGCATGGACCGGCGGGAATTCCTGGCGCTGGCCAGTGCGTTCGGCGCGTCGACGGCGTTCGCCTATGGCATGATCGGCCTTGCCGCGCCGACCAAGGCGCTGGCCGACGAGGCGAAGAAAGGCGGCACACTTCATGTCTCGATGTCGGTCAAGGCGCAGAAGGATCCGCGTACCTATGACTGGACCGAAATGGCGAACGTCACCCGTTGCTGGCTGGAGCCGCTCGTCCGCTACACGCACCAGTTCACCTTCGAGCCGGTGCTGCTCGAAAGCTGGGACGTCAATGACGACGCCACCGAATACACGCTGCACCTGCGCAAGGGCGTTACCTGGAACAATGGCGATGCTTTCAACGCCGACGACGTGGTCTTCAACCTGAATCGCTGGTGCGAGAAGGGGGCTTCCGGCAATTCCATGGCCGCCCGCGTCGGCGCGTTGGTCGACGCCAAGACCGGCAAGGCAAGGGATGGCGCAATCACCAAGGTCGATGACCATACGGTCAAGCTGAAGCTCAGCGAAGCCGATATCGCGATCATACCTGGCTTCACCGACTATCCGGCGCTGGTCGTGCATCGCGACTTCGACAAGGATGGCGCCGACCCGATCAAGAAGCCGATCGGCACCGGAGCGTTCGAGCTGGTCTCCTACGATGTCGGCCAGAAGGCGATCGTCAAGCGTCGCGAGAACGGCAAGTGGTGGGGAGGCGAAACGCCGCTCGACGGTGTCGAGTTCATCGACTATGGCACTGACTTCAACGCCACGCTGAATGCCTTCGATTCCGGCGAGATCGACCTCGATTTCGAAACGCCGGCCGACTTCATCGACGCCCTCGACAAGATGGATCTGGTGAAATCGGAGGTCGCGACGGCGACCACGCTCGTTGCCCGCACCAACATCACCCACAAGCCCTATGACGATCAGCGGGTGCGCAACGCGCTGCAGATGGCCGTCGACAACGATGCCGTCATGCAGCTCGGCTATGCCGGGCGCGGCACGGTCGGCGAGAACCACCACGTCAGCCCGATCCATCCCGAATACTATCCGCTGCCCAAGAAGGCACGCGATGCCGCCGCAGCCAAGAAGCTGATGGCCGATGCCGGGCAGGCCGACTTCGAGCATGAGCTGATCACCGTCGAGGACGAATGGCAGAAGAACACCGGCGATGCGATTGCCGGCCAGTTGCGCGATGCCGGCATCAAGGTGAAGCGTACGGTGCTGCCGGGCTCGACCTTCTGGAACGACTGGACGAAGTATCCTTATTCGATGACCATCTGGTACATGCGTCCGCTCGGCGTGCAGGTACTGGCGCTCGGCTATCGCTCGGGCGAGGCCTGGAATGAGACGGCGTTCGCGAACCCGGATTTCGACACCAAACTCAAGGAGGCGCTCTCGCTGGCCGATCCCGCCAAGCGCAAGGAGGTCATGAAGGACGTCGAGCAGATCCTGCAGGATTCCGGCGTCATCATCCAGCCGTTCTGGCAGAAGCTCTACTGTCACATGAGCAAGAAGGTGAAGAACTATTCAATGCACCAGACCTACGAAATGGATTTCCAAAACGTCTGGCTGGACGCCTGAAATAACTCCCGAGACTTGCAAGCAACTGCCGCCGGCACCTCTGACAAAGGTGCCGGCGGTCCGTAAATCACTCATGAGCAATTGGCGCCGAGAAAAAATGTCCGACGACGAGATCATCCTTTCCGAGCTTTCCGACGACGAGCTCGTGCAGCAGATGCACGACGACCTTTATGACGGGCTGAAGGAAGAGATCGAGGAAGGCACGCATATCCTTCTCGAGCGCGGCTGGGCACCCTACAAGGTGCTGACCGAGGCGCTGGTCGAAGGCATGCGCATCGTCGGCGAGGATTTTCGCGACGGCATCCTGTTCGTGCCGGAAGTGCTGTTGTCGGCCAACGCCATGAAGGCCGGCATGGCCATCCTGCGCCCGCTGCTTGCCGCCACCGGCGCGCCCAAGCAGGGCAAGATGGTGATCGGCACCGTCAAGGGCGACATCCACGACATCGGCAAGAACCTCGTCGGCATGATGATGGAGGGCGCCGGCTTCGACGTCATTGACCTCGGCATCAACAATGCGGTCGAGAAGTATCTGGAGGCGATCGAGCAGCACCAGCCCGACATCATCGGCATGTCGGCGCTGCTGACCACCACCATGCCCTACATGAAGGTCGTCATCGACACGATGAAGGAAAAGGGCATCCGCGACGACTATGTCGTGCTGGTCGGCGGCGCGCCGCTCAACGAGGAGTTCGGCAAGGCTGTCGGCGCCGACGCCTACTGCCGCGACGCGGCGGTCGCGGTCGAGACCGCCAAGGACTTCATGAAGCGCAAGCACAATGTGCGGGCTTGACCACGGCAAATGCGATCCAGGTTTGTGACCGGGAGCGCCGTCATGCACCGGGATAGCAAGATGGCCAGAATCGCTGGGCTCGAAGGGGGCTAAGGTCCGCATGCGCATCGAGTCGATCAAAGTCTATCAGGTGCTTCTGCCCATCAAAGGCGGTGCCTACCGGATGGCCAGCGATACCGTGCGGAATCTGGACAGCACGCTCGTTGAAGTCACCACCGAGGACGGACTGTCAGGCTGGGGCGAGACTTGCCCGGTCGGCCCTGTCTATCAGCCTCAACATGCTCTGGGGGCGAGAGCGGCAATCGCCGAAATGGCGCCCGGGCTCGTCGGCGAGGACACGACGTCCATGCGCCGCCTTGCGAAAAGAATGGACGAGCGGCTGAACGGCCACAACTATGCCAAGGCAGCTTTGGACATAGCTTTCCTGGACCTCGCCGGCCAGCGGCTGGGCGTACCGGTTTCAACGCTTCTGGGCGGCGCGCTGACCGACCGTGTGCCGTCCTACTACTCGACTGTCGTCGGGGCACCGGACGAGACCGCGCGTATCGCCATCGACAAGGTCAAGGCCGGATACAGGCGGCTTCAGGTCAAGATCGGCGGACGGGATCTCGAACAAGACGTCGCCACCGTGCACAAGGTATGGGAAGCCGTTGGCTTCAAGGCCCGGATGGCCGTCGACGCCAATCGTGGCCTCACCACCGCGGCGGCGCTGCACATCGATCGGCTTTGCCAGGCAATACCGTTCGTGTTCGAACAACCCTGCAACACGATGGAGGAAGTCGCGAGCCTCAAGGGACGCGTGACCCATCCGGTCTACCTCGATGAGAATACCGAGGATTTGAATGCCGTCCTGCGGGCAGTCTCTTCAGGCATCGCGGACGGATTCGGATTGAAGGTCACCCGCCTTGGCGGTCTCACCAAGATGGTCACGGTCCGCGACCTGTGCGCGATACGATCGCTTCCGCACAGCTGCGACGATGCCTGGGGTGGTGACATCATCGCCGCGGCATGCGTACACCTCGCCGCGACCGTCGAGCCGAGACGTTTTGAGGGGGCCTGGATCGCGCAGGAATACATCGAAGGGCATACGGATCCCGTAAACCCCGTCGTTATCGAAAACGGGCATATACGCGTCCCCCAGATACCGGGGCTCGGTATCAAGCCTGAGCGATCCCAACTCAAAACGCCTGTCGCGACTTTCGGAGGCTGAGGGGTCGCGCCGCAGCATTGCAGAGAGAACGTTCATGAAGCGCAAGCGGAGCGCGCGCGGATCATAGCCGCTAGGCAATTTTCCGTCCTTCGTGGAACGCATAGGGCGCCTGGCGAGGGGCGACTCCGTCGCCGACTTCCATCACCGGCTGGGACGAACCCTCCAACTCCTTCGCCAGCCAATCCGTCGCCACGTTGGTCGTTGCGAGAACAAGACAAACGCCCTGGACGAAGCTCTCGTCACGGGTGTTGTGGTCGACGATGGTCACGCCGTCCCCATGCCACTCCAGGATGCTGACATCCACCAACCATTTGACGCCAAGCTGGCGCAGTGTCCGTCGCAGCGGGAAATCGGCGGCCGTCCGCTGCAGTTCCTTGCCAACCAGCGGATCGGGCGTGAGAATGGTCACCTGGTGGCCATCCTCGGCAAGTTTCCAGGCCGTGCGGCAGCCGCGCCAGCCGCCGCCTTCATCGAGCAGAAGCACATGCCTGCCTGGGCGCGCATGACGGGCCATGACGGATTCGATCGAGAAGACGTTGCCCTTCTCTATGCCTGGCAGGCTAGGCATTGCCGGCAGCTTTGACATCGTATCTCCCCAGCGGTCGGTTGACGGCGTTACCCGCCTGGTGCGGCGGTCAGGAGGCTTGGCCCATACTCACGGATTTCTGAAGCGCGGCAGCGAGGCCGTCTCGCACGGCTGCTTCAAACCCAGATGCGCGCATTGCCTCGATTGCCGCCGCGGTGCCACGGTAGTCGAGGAAGGTCTGGACAATGTCTTTGGGATTTTCTCCCCGCGCCTCGAGCAGCTTTCCAGTTCCAATCAGGACCGCGCTGACGCTCCTGCGGGCCATGTCCGGGCTCATTCCTCGGCCGATGGCATCGTCCATCATCGCCGCCGCCAAAAGCGCCGGAAACGCCGGGCCGGATCCTGTGAGGCCCGTCAGGTAGTCGATATCTGCTTCGCTTTTGACTTCATCGGCAGCGCCACAGGCCGCTAGAATTCGACGAACCAGATTGCGATCATCCGGGGTGATGCCCTCAGAGCCTATCCAGGGAGTATAGGAATTGCGCACCTCCGCCGCCGCGTTCGGAAGCGTGCGGACGATACGATCGGTCTTGAGACGTGACGCCAATTGGTCGATGGGAATCCCGGCCATGACCGACATGGCGAGCTTGCCATGCGCAGAAATGTCGATGGCCAATCCTGGGGGCGGACCGATACGATGATAACCTCGGATCGATCCCCCAGTTCCTGATTGTCCCTCGTCCATGTAGCATTTGGCAGAAAGCCGGATTGCCCGCTTCTATAAGACAGCGTGAGGTGCTCGGCGGCGACTATTTGGGCATCGATGATGGCCTCGACGATGGCGCGCCCAAGCCAGCCGCCTCCACCGATTATTCCGATCCTCACGGGCTCGCCCATTGTCGAAGCTCTTCCTCAATCCGCCGAATAGCCATGCCTGGCGAAGAACCGGTCCAACTCGCGCTTGTGCGGGGCCTGGCCTGTAAAAATCTCGACGTAGCCGGGGATGCGCTTCATCCGGATCGCGAGATCCTCCTTGGTCTGCATCGAGATGTAGCCGATCTGCACGAGGTAGATGGTGCGCGCTCGGACGTCGGCTGAGCTTTCCTCGTGGCCGAAGCGGACGAACATCTGGCTCATTGCGTCGAGACGCGTCTGGTCGGCTTTGTGTACCTCTGCCAGAATCTCAGGCGACTGAAGCGCCCAGCTTCTGACCGCGAACTCGAACTGGGCATCGAACAGGGACTTGTCGAGCCAGCAGTCGAAGACGTTCAGCATCGCTTCGGCGATCGTCTCGGCATATGCCTCAGCCTGCTTGACGAGGTTGCCGGTGTTCTTGTCCCGCCAACGGGTCACGAGGGCAGCCAGCAGTTCTTCTCGGTCCTTGAAGAACCAATAGAAGCTGGTGCGCGACAGGCCCAGCTTCTTGGCAAGCGGCGAAATTCGCACCGTATCGACGCCGGATTCCAGAAGCAGGTCGTAGGCGGCTCCAAGCCACCCCTCCGGCGATCCGCGCCAACCGCTATCGTTCGAAATCTGCTCCATGAGCGTCCTGCCTATCAAAATGTCGGAATGAAAACCAGCAAAATGTACACTTATGTCGATTTAGTCGACCTGACAGAACTCAAACTTGACATATCTGTACATTTTCGAATAGCGTCGCATGTGCCCCCAGCCGGAGTCCGTCAGATGTCGAACGATCCCCTTCTGCAGCCTTACAAGCTCAAGCATTTGACCCTTCGCAATCGCATCATCGTGACGTCCCACGAGCCGGCTTATCCGGAGGATGGGATGCCGAAGCAGCGCTATCTTGCTTACACGGTGGAAAGGGCCAGGGGCGGTGTGGCGATGACGATGACGGCGGGGTCTGCGGCGGTTTCGAAGGACAGTCCTCCGGTTTTCAATAACCTGCTCGCCTACAAGGACGAGATCGTGCCGTGGATCAGGAAAATGACCGATGCGGTCCACGAAGAGGGCGCCGCCATCATGATCCAACTGACCCATCTTGGACGGCGCACACGTTGGGACAAAGGCGATTGGCTTCCCGTCGTGGCTCCGTCCCATCAGCGTGAAGCCTCACACCGCGCCTTTCCCAAGAAGATTGAAGACTGGGATATCGAGCGCATCATCAAGGACTTCGCGGATGCCGCCGAGCGAATGAAGGCAGGCGGGATGGATGGCGTCGAGCTCGAGGCTTACGGCCACTTGCTCGATCAGTTCACGTCTCCACTGACGAACGATCTTGACGGTCCTTACGGCGGTTCGCTCGACAACCGCATGCGCTTCTGCATGGATGTCTTGAAGGCGATCCGCGCTCGGGTTGGCGAGGATTTCATCCTGGGCGTTCGATATACCGCGGATGAATGTCTCCCCGGCGGCACCGGCAAGGCGGAGGGTTTTGAAATCTCCAGACGCCTCAAGGAAAGCGGACTTATCGACTACCTCAACGTGATCCGCGGCCACATCGACACCGACGCCGGCCTGACGGACGTCATTCCAATTCAGGGAATGACGAACTCGCCGCACCTTGATTTTGCGGGCGAGATTCGCGCTGCGACCAACTTCCCGACCTTTCACGCGGCGAAAATACCGGATGTGGCGACTGCGCGCCACGCGATCGCGTCGGGCAAGGTGGACATGATCGGCATGACGCGCGCTCATATGACCGACCCGCACATCGTGCGCAAGATCATCGAAAAGCGCGAAGACGAAATCAGGCCCTGCGTAGGCGCCAATTATTGCCTCGACCGTATCTACCAGGGCGGAGCGGCATACTGCATTCATAACGCGGCGACCGGTCGCGAGGTGACCATGCCGCACATCGTCGCCAAGGCCGCGACCCGCAAGAAAGTTGTCGTCGTCGGCGCCGGTCCGGCTGGCCTCGAGGCCGCGCGCGTTGCCGGCGAGCGGGGACATGAGGTGGTGGTCTTCGAGGCCGCAAGCGGTCCGGGAGGGCAGATCCGCCTGACGGCGCAGAGCCCGCGTCGCAGGGAGATGATGAGCATCATCGAATGGCGAATGGCTCAGTGCGAAAAGCACGGAGTGTCCATCCAGTTCAATACCTGGGCGGAAGCCGAAACCATCGAGGCTGAAAATCCGGACGTCGTCATCATTGCCACCGGCGGAGTGGCGCACACCGATGTCCTATCCAAAGGCAACGAGTTCGTGGTGTCTTCATGGGACATCATCTCCGGCGACGCGAAGCCGGGGACCAATGTCCTCATCTTCGACGATGCGGGTGACCACGCTGCACTCCAGGCTGCCGAATTCCTCGCGGGCGCCGGAGCGAAGGTCGAGATCATGACACCGGACCGGTCCTTCTCACCCGAGGTCATGGCTATGAATCTCGTGCCTTACATGAGATCTCTTCAAAAACTCGATGTGACCTTCACGGTTACCTATCGGCTCGAGTCTGTTGAAAAGAACGGTAACCAGCTCATTGCACATGTCGGCAGCGACTACGGCGGCGTCTCCAAACAGCGCATCGTGGACCAGGTTGTCGTCAATCACGGCACCATTCCGCTCGACGACATCTATTTCGAACTGAAACCGAAATCGACCAATCACGGCGAGGTTTCGCACGACGAGCTCATCGCCGGGCAACCGCAGTCGGTGGTGCGCAATCCGGAGGGTCAGTTCCAGCTCTTCCGCATCGGAGACGCGGTCTCAGCGCGCAACACCCACGCCGCGATCTATGACGCGCTGCGCCTGGCGAAGGATATCTGATGGCTGGCAGCGGACGAACGCTCCGCTCATTCATATCAAGGGTTCAGCCATAACCAGATACAGGATTCGTGGTATTGAATGGTTCGCGCCACGAAAGCCTGGAGATTTTCGGATGAAACTGACTGCGCTTGCCGCCGCCCTCTCGATCGCAGTGCCTGCGGCCGCCCTGGCCGGGCCGGCTTCCAATGTCGTGAAGTTCTTCTATGTGCCTGAGGTCAGGTTCGAGGGCGACGAGCAGTATCGCGACCGTTTCACCGAGCCGGTCACCAAGCTGTTCGCCCTCAACGACCAGGCCGCCAAGAACAACCCGGACGAGGTCGCCTGCCTCGACTTCGATCCGGGCCTCGACGCGCAGGACTTCGACCAGAAAACCCTGTCGAAGACGCTGAAGCTTGCCGAGACCGTCAACGGCGATAGCGCCGAAGTGACGGCGACCTTCAGCCTTTTCCCGGAAGGCGATGATTCCAAACGTGAAATGGTCTGGTCGCTGAAGAAGGTCGACGGCAAGTGGAAGATCGCCGACATCGCCTCCAAGACCGGTGGCTGGACGCTGAGCGCGCTGGAATGCATGCCCGGCAAGGCGCCGGAGTGAAGCGATGGTTCGCCGTATTGCCCTGGCGCTTGCGACCATCTCGATGCTGGCGACTGGCTTGAGCGTCAGCGCCCAGGGCCTGTTCGGCGCGCCACCGGCAAATGCTCCGGCCGACAATGCGCCTTCCGACGACACATCGCCAGCACCCCCGGCGGCCGCATCGCCGCCAGCTGAAAGTGCGCCGGCAGCACCCGTGCTGCCGGGTTCGCCGACGGCGGTTGTAAAACCTTTCTACGAGCATCTCGGGCTGGAGCTCGATCCGGCTGAGCGCAAGAACTTCATCGATCCGGCCAGGACCGTGCTCGACAAGAGCGATGCGCTGCGCAAGTCGGGGCAGGGGGAGTGCCTCGATCCCAACATGGCGCTGGACAATGCCGACTACGACAAGCCCGCGATCGACGGCAGCCTCAAGACCATCGAGGCGGTCAAGGGTGACGACGCCAAGGTGGTCGTCGCCTTCGTCGTCGCCAACAATGCGCACCGGCTCGAATGGAAGCTCAGGAAGGTCGGCGGCGCCTGGAAGATATCGGACCTTCTGTCGGTCACCGGCGAATGGGCTCTCAGCCAATACCAGTGCGAATAGGCGATATCATCGAGCCTGCTCAGCCCCTGCCGCGATAGGGCGCGACGCCGGTGTCGGGCAGCCAGGCGTCCTTGGGCGGCGCGCCCGTCTGCCAGAACACGTCGATCGGGATGCCGCCGCGCGGGAACCAGTAGCCGCCGACGCGCAGCCAGAGCGGCTTGGTCGCCTCCACGATGCGGCGGCCGATCATGACCGTGCATTCCTCGTGGAAGGCGCCATGGTTGCGGAACGAGGTCATGAACAGCTTCAGCGATTTCGATTCCACCAGCGAGGCATCGGGCGCGTAGTCGATGACGATATGGGCGAAATCCGGCTGACCGGTGACCGGGCAGAGCGAGGTGAATTCCGGGCAGGTGAAGCGCACGATCGCCGGCGGCCCGTCACCGCGCGAAAACGGCACAGTCTCCAGCACCGCCTGTTCCGGGCTCTGTGGCGTCTCGACGTGCTTGCCGAGCTGGCTAAGGTTCTTGGTGTCGGTCATTGGGGGCTCCTTGCTGCCGCCGGATGCTCCGGAGGCGCAAACAAAAACGGAAATAGCGCCGCGGTCCCTCGGACGCGGCGGATTTGCGCCGCTCATTAGCACCGGACTGAAAGCCGCGCAGCGGTTTTCGGACCAATCCGATGCGTGAAATGGAAGCGGGACGACGCTCCCCCGCGACTTGAATGCGCAGGAAGACAAAGACCAGCAGGGTCCGCTTCTCCATCCACGCCGCCATCAATGACGGCATACGATTCGGCTTGCGGATCTGACCGCGGCCGCCAAGTCGGCCTGACTGGACTTGGCCGGTCATATTTGCAATTTTCTGTCGCCGATCCGGGGGCGGCACAACCCGTGCCGAAGGGTCCGCACAGTCGGGGGCTTGCTTGACCGCACAAGACTTGTTCGTTCCGCGCCAGACCAATACGGCGCTTTACATGCAACTGCACGACGCCGGGCATGCGGTAGACGATATCCTTCGCGTCCAGAAGGCCTACCGCGTGGCTTGCGCGATGTTCAATGGCCGCTACCGCAAAACGGGGCGGCCCTTCATCTGCCATGCCGTCGGCGCCGCATCATCGGTTGCGCATTTCGACAAGGATCTGGATCTTGTTCTCGCGGCGATGTTCCACGCCTCCTATGACAGCGCCCAATATCCTGACGGCAAATCCAGTCGGCGCACCGAAACCCACCGCAAGTGGCTGGAGCAGAAGCTCGGACCCCGGGTAGAAGGTCTTGTCGCCAGGGTAGGGGCGATGAAGTTCGACACCGGAGACCCCGAGCGCCTTGTGGAGAAAGGCGTGCCAGCCGGCGATGAGGACATCCTTTTCCTTGTCCTTGCGCATGATGTCGACGATCTGGCGGATGGCGGGCTGGCATTCGCGCCCAAATATGGCCGGTCGATTGAATCGCGGGTTGCTGCCTGCGCCATTCTGGCCCGGCGCATCGGCCGCGAGAGCCTTGCGGCCACGATCGAAGCCTATGGCAGCCGCTACGGGGCGTTGGGGTGGGCGGCGGCACTCGAGGATACCAGGCTGGAAGGTTTTCGCATTGCGCCGAATGTGCGCAACTACCTCAAGCTGCGTCGGGACAAGTTGCGCGGAGGTAGGGTGGAGGTGCTTTGACGGCCGCGCCACCAGCGCAATTCCAGGAAAAGTGCGTAGCGGTTTTCCGTCCGGAGTTGCGCCAAACAAAGAGATAGAGCGGTTCTGCGTTTCCGTGAAACGATGAACCGCTCTAGCGAGGCACGCGCACCGGATCTTCGCAAGGAGAGCCACCTGCCGCGCCGGTCCGGTGCGCGCCACGCCCGACACCGGCTTGGCGCCGGCGCCGAGCGATTTTTCCGAGTTAGAACATCCTTGCGGTGGCCATGCACAGCACGGTGAGCACCAGCAGCCAGGCGGCGATGCGTTCGCCGTTGGCCATCTTCGCGCGCAGCATTGGTTCGGTGGCTGCATCGGCACCGGCAAGTTGGCTGCTCGGCCGGCGCACCATGGCGCCGAGGACGCCGGCGGCCGCGATGGCCGCCACGATGCCGATTGCCAGCACAATCTCCATCGAGCCGAAGCTGCCCTCGTGGAAGAAATACCAGAGCAGCGCGCCGGTCAGGAACACCATGCCCGATGCGCCGAGTTGCGGCCGGATGAAGCGCTCAGCCCTGATCTCGGGATCGCGGGCGAGCGTGATGGTGGTGCCGGCCCAGAACACGCCGGCCATGACATGAAGGCCGATGACGATGATGTAGACATATTGCATGACCGCATTCCTTCCTTCCCACCGCTGGCCAAATAGTTAGATATCAAATGATTTGATGTCAATCTATGATGGCACGTTCCAACGCCCAATCCCTTGTTCTACTGTCGTATCATGACACCCTTTGACCGCCCGCCCGTCGGAATGAATCTGGCCCGCACCTCCAAGCTGGTGGCGCAAGCCTTCGACGCTGCGCTGGTGGAGGCTGGTGGCACGCTGCCGGTCTGGGTGACCTTACTTTCAGTCAAGTCGAAGGAACTCGCCAACCAGCGCGAGCTTGCCGGCATGATCGGCATCCAGGGCGCGACGCTGACCCATCATCTCAACGCCATGGAGGCGCAGGGGTTGCTGACGCGGCGACGCGATCCGCAAAACCGCCGGGTCCATCAGGTGGCGCTGACCGAGGCCGGCGAAGCGATGTTCGAGAAATTGCGATTGGCGGCCGTCGCCTTCGACAAGCGGTTGCGGGCGGGATTGCCGGACGACCGGCTGGCCGAATTCGCGGAGGTGCTTGCGGCGTTGCGGGCGAATGTGGGTGGCTAGCGGAGCGCCGCCGCCTCACCGGTCATAGCCGGCGATCGCGCCGAAGGCGTAGCGGCACTGCTTGAGCGCGGTGATCAGCGCAGGAAGCCGCCATTTGCCGGCCCGCATCACCTGAATGTCAATGCACCTCAGGCCAGGCTGCCCTGCAGCACCTTCAGCTTCGCCTTCTTCGGACTGCGCGCCGTCAGCCATTCGCGCGCCTTGTCTTGCGGCATCGGGAAGGCGATGGAATAGCCCTGCACCTGGTCGCAGCCGATCGCCATCAGCGAATCGAGCTCGGCTTCGGTCTCTGCACCTTCCGCCACGATCGAAATGCCCAGTCCTCGTGCAAGCTCGGTGATGGCGCGCACGATCTTGGAGTTGTCGCCGTTCTCGTTGATGTTCTGGACGAAGCGGCGGTCGATCTTCAGTCGGTCGATCTCGTTCGGGTTGACGTGGCTGAGCGAGGCATAGCCGGTGCCGAAATCGTCGAGCTCTAGATGGACGCCGGCCGCGCGGATCTGCCTGAGCTTGGCAGCGATGCCGGTCTTTTCATCGTCGAGGATGACCGACTCGACGATCTCCAGCGACAGTTTCTGCGGCGCCAGCCCAGCCTTTTCCAGCGTGCCGAACAGGAACCTGTCGAAGTCTGGCTCGCGCAGTTCGGTGCCGGAGACATTGACGGCGAGCCGCCCGAAATCGATGCCGGCCCGGTCCCACTCCGCCGCCTCGTTGATCGCCTTGGTGATGACGATGCGGCCGATGTCCGGCATGAAGCCACATTTCTCGGCGACCGGAATGAACTCGCCCGGCGAGATCATGCCGCGTTCGGCGTGCTTCCAACGCACCAGCGCCTCGATGCCGCTGATCTTGCCGCTGGTGAGCGACACCTGTGGCTGGAAATAGACTTCGAACGTTTTGTCGGCGATGGCCGAGCGGATGTCTTGCTCGAGCTGCTTGCGGTAGTCGAGCTCGCGCCGCAGTTCCTCGGAGAAGAACGAGAAATTGCCGCCACCGAGCTTCTTGGCCGAGTAGAGCGCAAGATCGGCATGGACCAAAAGGTCCGCCGCATTGTCGGCGTCGACCGGGTAGACCGCGATGCCGGCACTAGCTCCCGGCAGAATGGTCGTGCCCTGGAAAGTGATCGGCTCGTTGATCTGCTCGAGGATGCGCCGGGCCAGCATGTTGATGTCCTCGGTGCCGCCGGCGCCGTTGAGGATCATCACGAATTCGTCGCCGCCGAGTCGGGCGCACAGGTCCGAGGCCCGGCAGGAGTCGCGCATGCGCTGAGCGGTGACGACCAGCACATAGTCGCCGGCAGCGTGGCCCAGCGTGTCGTTGATCTGCTTGAAACGGTCGAGGTCGAGCTGGATCACCGCCAGCCGCTCGCGCCGGCGATGCGCGCCCTTGATCAGCGTGTCGAAATGATCGGTGAGGAAGGTTCGGTTGTGGAGGCCCGTCAACCCGTCATGCACGGCGATGAAGGCCATCGAGTTGCGCGCGTCGACCAGCTCATGCGTCTTGCGCAGGATAGCCTTCGACATCGGCCGGAAGATGAACAGCGCCACCAGCACTATGACGCCGATGGTGGCGAAGAACAGGGTGCGGTGGAGATCGAGCAGCTGTCCCGAGCGCTCGTCGGCAAACGCGCTGATGCGCTGGCCGAGTGCGGCATAGCCCGACAGCGTGGCATTGGCCACGGAGGCGTCGAGATCGACGCGGTCGGCGCCGCCCTTGTAGCCGTCGAGGCCGGTCGTCAGCTTGGTCTCGAACGAGGAGATGAGGCGTTTGCCATTGGCGATCAGCCCGACGGAGAAGTAATCGAGATGGAACGGCTTGGCGAACAGCACGTTCTCGATCGACTTCGGATTGAAGCGCGCCGGCGACATCGGATCGGCTCCCGTCTTGTCCAGGAGCAAATCGTAATTCGTTTCGAATTCCGCGGTCGCCTGCTTGAGCGCGGCAACGAGGGCCGGCTGCTTGTCGCGCGAGGCCGCACCCGTCGCGCCGGCCAGGAAGACGATCCGCTGCGACAGCGCCTTCTGCGTGCTGACGATGTTGAGCAGCGTGTCATTGTTCTGCTGCGCCGCCATCATCTGCTGCAAGAGCACGAACGATCCCATCACCATGGCGGCGATGATCAACAGGGCCAGCCAGTAGCCGCTCTTGATCAGCAGTGTCAGCTTGCGCGAAACGCTTTGCACCGGCTGCTGCGACA
>NZ_RZOT01000279.1:0-7722 GCF_003999085.1 Mesorhizobium sp. M4A.F.Ca.ET.090.04.2.1 | reverse complement strand
GCCCCCACCATCTCGCCCGCCCTGCACCTCGGATAGCGATCATTCACCGTTTGTTCATTATGATAGCGCACGATCATAACTGGACATGCTGGTATCTCGTACATGCCTGAAGGCCCTGCGCGCCGACCCAGCGCCGGGGCCTTTTTACTTCCGCAAAATCGATTCCAGCAACGCGAATGGCAGGACACGGCGCTGGTTTCGCCGCGCGAGAAGGTCGAGATCGCCTTCGTCGCCGACAATCCCGGCAATTGGATGTTCCACTGCCACGTTCTCGAACACCAGGCGGCCGGTCGCCTGACCAGTCCACAAGCCGAAGGAGAAGCAAAAATGTCCAATACCCTGATAGCTCTTGTCCTCGCCCGATCCTGTCAGGCGCCGCTCCGGCGTTCGCCGGCGAAAGGACGTCACGCTCTACAAGAACCCGCAATGCGGCTGCTGCGAAGGTTATGCCGGCTATTTGCAGGAAACGGCTTCGCTGTCACCGTCAAGGCCGACGCACGACCTTTTCGCCATGAGCCGCGAAGAGGGCATTCCGCCGGAAGCCGATGGCTGCCTTCTCTCGTTCATCGACGGCTATGTGGTGAGCGGCCATGTGCCGGTCGGCACGGTCAACAAGCTCTTGACCGAGCGGCCCGACATCAACGGGCATGACGCTGCCCGGCATGCCGATGGGCTCCCCCGGCATGAGTGGCACGAAGGAAGCGCCCTTCGAGATTCTCGAAATCCGGAAGTCTGACGGGACCGGCGGCGTCTACGCCACGGAATAGGAGGCTTCGATGATGGAATGCATGAGCGGCATGATGATGTTCGGCATGGGCCTGGTGTGGCTGCTTGTCGTCGTCGTGCTCGTCCTCGGGGCGGCCGCGCTGATCAAGTACCTGTTCTCCAGCGGCGGCAAAGGAGAAGGGCGTCGGTCCTCTTATCGATGCGTGGCCGCGGCAGGCCACGGATTGGTCTGGACATTGCCTTGGCTCGCCAACCGGATGGCCGGTGGCGGCGCCCCGGCCGCGGCGATAGCGCTAGGCAAGACGGTTTTAGCCAGGCGAAGGTCAGCGCGATTGGAAAGCCCGCTGCCTTCGGGACGCATGCCGGCGCCGGGACCGGCCGCGGTCGTCGGCGGCGGCTACCAGAGCGACATGCCGGGCTTCGGGAATGTCCTCACCGACGAGGAGATCCGGGCCGTTCTGGCCTTCATCAAAAGCACATGGCCCGAGCGGGAACGCGCCTATCAGGCAGATGAGCCGCCGGGAGCGGGAGCAGACACAGTGAGACCAATCCTAGCCGCGGAGCCCTCGAACGCCCCCAACCGGAATGCATTGTCCATGAAAGCGAAACCGTCGCTTGCGATTCAATTTCTGGCGCTGATCCTCGCGACCTCCGCGCTGGCCCACCATCCGGGCGCCGATCTCGACAAGATGATGGACAGCGCGGAGAGGTTCTTCCAGGCGATCGACGAGCAGGCCGCGCCGCCTTTCGAACTGGCCGACGCGGACGGAAGGGCCGTCCGCCTTTCCGATTTCTCCGACAAGATCGTGGTGCTCTACTTCATGACGAGGTAACCTTGGAAGAAGAACGCGACGGCCACTGGCGGCAGGATGGCAAGCACGCTGGCCGCAAAAAGCGGCCCATACTCATAGAAGCGGGCCGGTTCTGTCGCAAATCGTGCTTTTGGCCACAACTGGACGCTTTCGCGCGCTTATGGACCAGCTCACAGTGTCCAACAACGCAAGCAGATGACAGGGCTCGACGTGCCCCGGGGTGGCGCCCTACTTCCACGCTCGCACTGTCACACTCCCGCCGAAAGGCGGGTTTAGTGAGTTATGGCAGTGACTGTGCCTCCAGTCAAAACGTCGAGTTTCGCGGCAACTTCGACGCTTTCCTTAGCTGACTTGCCCAAAACCAGCGCGGCCAAAGCATACTGCTTGCCGCTCCCGATGGCATAATATTCACCTTTCACGGGATCACTTGGCAGCCAATTGCCGTCCAACAGTACGGCTTCCCCATTTTTGCGCACTATCAGCGCCTCAAAGTCAAAATTGTCGTTGTTGCGCGGCACAGGAATATCAGAAACATCCATGCCCTTCTCAACCCAGTCTCGAACGGCCTTTGGAATACCCAAGGACGAAGAGGAAACGCCGATGAGTGTGCCGTCGCATAAGCGAAACACCTTCGTTTTCTCACCGACGGATACTGAGTCAAAACCCAAGGCTCGGCCGTCGCCAGCCATGGTTCCGTTCCTGTAAGCTATTGTTGTCATTGGCACCCTTCCATCGCTACATCAAACTTCAGGACCTTGCGCATGTCCCCTGTGTCAAGGTCACTGACCGACGGCCTATTTGCCTGATACACGATACAGGCTGCGCTCCTTGAGTTCGCGCACGGGTGGCCGTCATCTTGCCGCCTTCGCGCAATGCCTTGAACAGGCCGAGTCTGTCCCCCAGCGGGAATGACAACCACCTCCATGTCGTTGAAAAGCAGGAAATCCGTCACTTTGCCTCGTCGGTAACGGGCGGAGCCGGAGCGGTCGTCACCGGGCAAGCGCGGTCGCAGCCCGTCAGACATCGATGGCTCCGGTTGTGGTGACGGGGAGGGCGATAAGCAAGTTCGGGCCAAGTGATTGTTCCGCGGCTGTATGTTTTGGTGAGGTGATCATGCGACTTCTTGTTGGTCGGTCACGTGTTTGCGGATAACCAGCATGCGCTGTGCCAAATGAGAAAACCATTTAAAGTCAATCCAGCAGATCTGACTGTATTTCGACATTGTCGGAAATTGGACATCGCCGAACGCGAGCGCTCGGGGCTTGTGATGATACTTGGGCGTGCTTCGGAGGAGGGATGCGCCTCGTACCGGCCGCGAAGCCTTCCTGCATTTAAGGCGCCAGATCAATTGAACGCGCATACCAGTCAGCCGGCCCGTCGTTTAGCCCAAATGGCGATCCATCTCAGCGCGCTCACGCCATCCACCTTTCTGCGCGACCCAAGCTAAACACGCTCGGCGATGATTAGGATACCGACTACATCTGGACCCGCCCGGCCCTGCTCGCCTGCGAGACTTGAGGCGTTCGTCGATCGGATAGAGGTTTCGATTCAGGAGACGTGCTTCGTGATGCGGCCATGATAGGCCGGTCCCTCACCGACTGCCGCACGCTCGGAAGAAGCCAAGGTAGGCGACAAGCCTCTGTGGATCGCTGAAGCGCCGAATGTTGCCGATTGCCGCGGCAACGTTCGCACCCACGGTGACGTCGGAGGCAACGTCATCAGGCGACGGATTGTCGGATCCTAGTGGGCATGCACCGCGATATCCGCCTCGACCACCGTCAACGCCTCGTTGATCTGATTGATCAAGCCGAGGTGGCACTCGATGGCGGCGCGCTCAAGGAGCAGCATGAGCTAACACCTACTCCTAGCGCCGCTCCTGGAGTCCTATTTCCGCCGGCGCCTGACGAAGCAGCGCAATGCGACTCCCGCGACCGTGGCCAGCTATCGCGATGCCTTGCGCATGCTGATCCTCTTTGCCGCCGCCCGATTGCGGAAGAAGCCGGGGGCGTTGGCGCTCGAAGAGCTGATCGAGATCTCGTTCTCGCTTTTCTCGACGAACTCGAGGAGAAGCGGAACAATTCCGTCACCACGCGCAACGCCCGCTTGGCCGCGATCCGATCTTTCTTCCGCCACGTCGCTGCCGCCGACCCAGCATCCTTCGGCGTCGCCCAACGCGTGCTGACGATTCCCATTAAACGGACGCACATTGACGTGACGTACCACCTCACCACGGCCGAAGTGGACACCCTCATCGCGGCGCCCGATCCAAAGACGCCCCGTGGTCGGCGCGACCGAGCCTTTCTGCTCTTCTTGGCACGAACCGGCGCCCGGGCCTCCGAAGCCACCGGCGTCAACGCAAACGACCTTCAGTTGGAGCGGCCGCACCCACAAGTGCTGCTGCGCGGCAAAGGGCGTAGAGACCGCGTCGTCCCCATTGCTAAGGACCCGGCTGCGGGCGCTGACATCCTTGTTGAGCGAGCGCGGGATCGCCCATCACGAGCCGCGACCGATATTCCTCGGCGCCCGCAACGAGCGCCGGGCCTACCAGACCGGCTTTGGCCGACAAGCCCATATCGCCGCACATCTTCCGGCACTCCCTCGCCATGAAGCTTCTCCAGTCCGGCGTGGACCTTTTGACGATCCAAGCCTGGCTCGGGCATGCACGGGTCGCCACGACCCACCGCTATGCCACAGCGGATGTAGAGATGATGCGCAATGGACTCGAGAAGGCGGGCGTCACCGGCGATCACGGCGTGCGTTTCCGACCAAATGACTCCGTTCTGCAACTGCTGAACTCCATCTGAATGTTTATGTGGCGGAGGCAAGCTGGGTTTGGCCGGTCCGAAGGGGTCAGGGCGGCTCCGCCACATAATCTCGCCCGACGCATAAATGCGGATCCCGGCCCAATGTCTCCTGAACCTGCAGAGCGAGACGCTGCATTCCGCGACGCATATCGGTCCGGCCCACCGCCAACCAGATCCGCACCTGGCTCGGGACCGGGATCATGAAACGCCCCGCGCCTTCACCATCGCCGCTGCCAGTGTTGGCGGCGTGGTCAGTGGAATCCGCAGCCGCACCTTGCCGGCGACCTCCAGCTCGATCACCACTGGCGGCGGGAGCGGCTGGGCGCGTTCGTCAAGAACGTCTTCAGTTGCCGGCTGCCCGGTCTCAGGTCGAAACAGCTTGTTGCGCCAGTATCGGCTGCTGGGGCGCGACGCTGTTCGCTGTGTCACAGGAAGAAAAGAAGGTCACCTTGGAGCTCAGGTAAGTCGCCCTTCGGGCTTTTTGCCTATGGCGGCAAAGGGCTCAAGCAAGCCCGAGCTTTTTCCTGAGCTCGGCGTTTTCTTTCCGGAGCCGGTCAGCGAGGAGCTTCTTCAGACGGGCGTTCTCTTCTTCAAGCTTCACAAGATCCTTGAGCTCATCGCTCTGTGTTGTCTGCCCAGCAGCCCTTTTCCAGTGATAGTACGTCTGTTCCGATATTCCAGCGTTCTGAACGGCTGCCTTGATACTCTCTCCCCGTCCGATCTGCTTCTCGATCTCGCCGAGCTTCTGGGCACGCTCGTTCTCAGAGTAATTTCTCCGCGCTGCCCGGACTGTAGGCGAAGCGATCGCTTTAGATGAAGACGCCTGAAGAGCCGAGTTGGCGGCTCTGGTTCGTATAGCACCTGCGCGCTGCGCGGTCCGCTTCCGCGTCTTCGGCGCCTTTATATCGGGTGTCTGTTCCTTCACGGGCACCTCGCCTGCTGCCTGGGTTGCCTCAGTTTCCTTAAGGTTGGACATCAGAAACTCCCTGCGATTTCAAACATCTATTCTAGCACGCAGCATCTAGAACTTATGGGCTTTGTCAACTGCGGCCACAAAACCGTGCTCGCCAATGTCGCCGTCCGACGCGTTAACATGATGCCAGTAACTGCGGCAATGCAATCGGTTCGCAATCCGCAACAAAGAGTATCGGCTGGATGTGCACGACGCCCCAGTCTCTGAAACAGCGTAGCCGCCCGGTAAGAGCCGCTTTCAGTCTGCCTTAGAAACAAGGTGGTCGGTCGCCACTCCCGCGCATACTATCCGTCTACTCTTGCTCCTCGCACGGCGCCAGGTCCTCGTCATCGATGCCGGGCAGCGTCGCAGCGGCTAAGCCAGCCACTCGCATTGCTCCCTGACAGGATGGTGCCGATCCTGCTGAGATCGCATGCTGGCGCGACGTTGCTTTGCAGCCACCGTCGCGCCTGCCCGTGAACTGTCCGCGCCTGTGGTCATGCTCGCCTTGACACCCTCGATGGGTCCATCCGGGATGGTCAACCATCCGGAACATAGCGGGCAGGCGGGCATCTTCACCAGCAGTCTCTGTGTCGCTCTCGTGGCGGCAAACAAGATCGAGGCTGGCGGGGTGATGATCAACGGTCCTCGAACCATCGATTTTGATCGCGGTGGCCGTTCAGTGTGTTCAAACACGAGGCGCCGTTAGACGGCACCGCAGCATCATAGCGAAGTGCCATGCAGGACGACTCCCTGCAGCATCGTCTCGCGCAGCCAAACACTTGCCGGATCACTGTTGTGAACGGCCGGGCGTTTGACGGCCTGTGACGCGAAAAGGCAACGGAAGATCTAGCATTTATGGGGGAAATGTTGTTCGGAGTGCTTGACCAGAAGGAAGGGCATGACTGCCTATTGCCCGACCCGGCAAGGCCGCACTCATGACCGGCTGGGCTCATCCTGCATGCCGCGCCCGTGAGGTTACTTGTCGGAAGTGCGTCGAGCACAACGACGAGATGTAGTTCACGATCTTTGAAACGCGTGGTCAACTATCCAAAGTGTGGATGCCTTTCATCGAAACAAACGATTTCATCAATGTTGTGGAATCCTGCATGGGCAGAAGCACCTGACGCACACCGATGCCCCACTGCCTCATGGCGTGGCGAGCGTCTTAAGAACCGCCCGAAAGGAGATTTTTCATGCGCTCTACCGGGCAGTGGAGTGTTGGGAAAGGGAGTTGCAACTGACCGGCCATGTCAAACTGTCCGACTTCTTCCGAGCCTATGGACAGACTGGGAACCTTCCACGCAAAGTCATTCGAAAGCGGCCGCGTTGGGCCGGCGCGAGACCGGAAGCCCGCGCAATCGGCTACGACGCGCACGGTGTAGCGGCTCACATCGTCATACTGCACCTACGCCACACACCGGCCGGACCTGATCCGGCTTTATGAGCATTGGGCTTTGTCAGTCGCACAAGCGTGGTGGCTATTTTCGCGAGGCGGCGCGCCTCAGGAACGGAGCCGCGTCCAGGTCGAAACGTTGGAAAGAAAGATAGGAAACAGAATGGCCGATCAATTCGCAATGGACGTCATTGCCCTGATCAAGAAACGCGCCGAGTCGGAGAGCGGTGAGGGAATGCCTGCGTCATTCGTCGGCGAGATAACAATCGCCACGGAACTGGACGCGCTCGGGTTCGATTCGCTGGGTTTGGCGGACGTCCTCTGGGATGTGGAACAGGCCTACGGCATCAAGATCGATATGAACACGGCCGATGCCTGGTCCAATCTCAAGAATGTCGGCGACGTCGTGGACGCCGTCCGCGGCTTGCTTGCGAAGGAGGCTTGAATGGACAGGCGCGTCGTCATCACCGGAGTGGGCGGCCTGTGCGGACTGGGCACCGACGCCGCCTCTATGTGGAAAGAGATGCGCGAAGGCCGCTCCGCCATCGGCCCGCTCGTCAATTCCGAGCTTCATGACCTGGAGGGCATGACGGGCGCTGAGATCAAGGCGCTGCCCGAGCACGACATCAACCGGGGGCATCTCATCTCCATGGACCGCTTCAGCTTGCTCGCCGTGCTTGCAGCGCGCGAAGCCATGCGGCAGGCCGGACTTTCCTGCGACGAAGGGAATGCCCATCGCTTCGGCGCGACAGTGGGCGTCGGATTTACCGGTTCATACGCAACAGAACAAACTTACCGCTCACTGCTTTTGGGTAGCGCAATCCGTGCTGAACTCTTCACTGGAGTAAAGGTGATGCCCAGCGCCGCTTCCGTCCATCTTAGCTTGAGCCTCGGCTTGCGCGGGCCGGTGTTCGGGGTGACCTCCGCATGTGCCTCGGCCAACCATGCGATCGCCTCGGCGGTGGATCAGATCAAGCTGGGCCGGGCCGACGTAATGGTTTCCGGGGGCAGCGACGCGCCGTTCGCATGGGG
>NZ_RZOT01000278.1:0-7747 GCF_003999085.1 Mesorhizobium sp. M4A.F.Ca.ET.090.04.2.1 | reverse complement strand
GTAGGCTCGTAGGGTCGTCGCGCGCTTCCGCCAGCACTTCGCGCGCCATGCGCGCGGCGACCCGGATATCGTCGGGCTCGTGCCAGCACTGGCTTACGGATATGCTGCGGATATAGGCGCCGAGTGCCTTCGCCAAGTTGAAGTCAGGGTCGATGCTGAGCGCCTCGTTGGTGAGCCGACGCACGTCGGCAAAGCCTTCGCGGGTCATGCTGTAGAAGCGCGGCAGCGCGCGAAGGTAAAGGTCGTAGGCGCTCATGTAGTCGGTCGGCTTCATGCGCGCCTGCTTGATCTCCTCCAGCCGGATGCTCGGCTCGACGGCACCGACGACGCTTTCGGTCACCTTGTCCTGCAGGTCGAAGATGTCGCTCACGTCGCCCTCGAAGCGGTCGGTCCAGACATGGTGTCCGCTGATCGCGTCCACCAACTGCCCACTGATGCGCACCCGCGATCCTGCTCTGCGGATGCTGCCTTCGAGCACGTAGCGGACGCCCAACTCGCGCCCGACCTGGCGCAGGTCCACCGCCCGGCCCTTGTAGGTGAAGGACGAGTTGCGGGCGATCACGAAGAAGGAGTTCACCCGGCTCAATCCGGTGATGATGTCCTCCACCAGCCCGTCGGCGAAGTATTCCTGGTCGGGGTCGCCGCTCATGTTGGTGAAAGGCAGAACCGCGATCGAGGGTTTCTCGGGCAGGGGAGGCGGGGCAGCCACCGAGGCGCTGGCGTCGGTCTCGACGCGGTAGGCGCGCACAGGCCGCTCAATGTTCTTGAGGCGCAGCTCGCCGAGCGGCATGAAGCCGCAGTCGAGCTTGCCCTGAAGGTGGTCGTAGGCGGTGCCCGAGACGACCACGGTGCCGGGATCGGCGATGCCTTCGAGGCGGGCGGCGATGTTGACCCCGTCGCCATAGAGGTCGCCGTCCTCCTCGCAGATCACGTCGCCCAGATTGACGCCGATGCGCAAGCGAATCCGCTCTTCCTCGGGCGTCTCCGCCTCGTGTTCTGCCAGGGCCTGCTGGATTGCCATCGCCGAGGTCACCGCGTTAACGACGCTCGCGAACTCGCACAGCATGCCGTCGCCGGTGAGCTTGACGATCCGACCCTGATGCTCGGTGACCAGCGGTTCGAAGAGGTCCTTGCGGTAGATCTTCAGCCGCTCGAGCGTGCCGCGCTCGTCGCGCTCCGTCAGACGCGAATAGCCGACGACGTCGCAAGCCAGGATCGCTGCGAGGTGGCGCTGCGTGGTCATTGCACCGCTCAGCCAAGCGCCTGCACGCGGGCCGCCCGGCGTCCATGTCCTGCTAACTTCCAGACGCCCCACGCGCATGGTATCCATCTCTCCCAGTCCGCCTCTCCCAGTCCGCCGGTTCGCTGATACAGAACGGAGAACGCAGCTTGCCTTCGCGAGATTTCGCCATCCCGCTTGTGAAGCGTGGAACGTTCCAGTCACCGCGCCAGCAGCCAACCGACGACACGCCCGCGCAGCCTCTGGGGACGCTGACTCACCACTCCCAGAAGGCCGGAGATATTTGCTGCCTTGTGTAACCGGTTGACGCCACCGTGTCGGTGCTTTTGTATCGGGGTGTCACACCGAACGTTCGCGCTTGGAGGTGTCGCAACGCTGCCGTCCGACGCAGGGGTGTGTCCGGTTGAAGCCGGAAAAGCGGTGAGGCAAATAGATCATAGCCAAATTTTCATATGAATTATCAAAAAGATAGAACGACGTAGAATTCCCAACGAACGACCCGCTGATCAAGAGTCAGCTGCTCCGCCGTCTCACCGGAATTTAACCGCATTGGTGCAGCATGGGCAGCACTGCTAGCATCCATTGATTCAAACGCTTTTCGTACGGTTGCCCTTCATGAGCCAGAAATCCTGCCTGTCCGTCATCCTTGCCGCCGGCGAGGGCACGCGCATGAAGAGCGCGCTGCCCAAGGTGCTGCATCCTATCGCCGGGCTGCCGATGGTGGCCCATGTGGTGAAGGCGGCCGAGGCCGCCGGCAGCGGCGATCTGGCGCTGGTGATCGGCCATGGCGTGGAGGAAATGCGCAAGGCGGCGCAGAAATTTGCGCCCAAGGCGGAGACCTTCGTGCAGGAGAAGCGGCTCGGCACCGCGCATGCCGTGCTTGCAGCGCGTGCAGCAATATCAAAGGGTTACGACGACATCCTGGTGATGTTCGGCGATACACCGCTGATCGATCCGGAAGCGCTTGCCGTCGCGCGGCGGAAACTGGCGGAAGGTGCCGCCGTCGTCGTCGTCGGGTTCCGTCCGCCCAACCCGACCGGCTATGGCCGCCTGATCGAGAAGGGCGGCCGGCTCGTCGCCATCCGCGAGGAGAAGGATTGCTCGGCGGAGGAGAAGAAGATCGGCTTCTGCAATGCCGGCATGATGGCGGTGGCGGGCAAGCACGCGCTCGAACTGCTCGACAAGGTCGGCAACAGCAACGCCAAGGGCGAGTTCTATCTCACCGACATCGTCGAGATCGCCGGCGCCCGAGGCCTGGACGTCGTGGCGACGGAAGCCAGTTTCGAGAGCGCGCTCGGCATCAACAACCGGGCCGAACTCGCCGAGGCGGAAGGCATCTGGCAGGCGCGCCGGCGGCGCGAGGCGATGCTGTCCGGCGTGACGCTGATCGCGCCCGAAACCGTATATTTCTCGCACGACACCGAAATCGGCGCCGACGCAGTGGTCGAGCCCAATGTCTGGTTCGGCCCGGGCGTCAGGATCGCCACGGGCGCCAGGATCCATGCCTTCAGCCACATAGAGGGGGCAACGATCGCCGCCAATTGCGATGTCGGTCCGTTCGCGCGGCTGCGGCCGGGTGCCGACCTCAAGCAGAAGGCCAAGGTGGGCAATTTCTGCGAAGTCAAGCAGGCGACGATCGAGGAGGGCGCCAAAGTCAACCACCTGACCTATATTGGCGATGCGCGGATCGGCGCCGGGGCCAACATCGGCGCCGGCACCATCACCTGCAACTATGACGGCTATTCGAAATTCTTCACCGATATCGGCGAGGGCGCCTTCATCGGCTCCAACTCCTCGCTGGTCGCGCCTGTCTCGATCGGCAATGGCGGCTATATCGCCTCGGGCAGCGTGATCACCGAAAGCGTGCCCGACGATGCATTGGCCTTCGGTCGCGCCCGCCAGAAGACCATTCCCGGCAAGGGCAAGGAAATACGCGAGCGCTTTGCCTCGGCGGCAGCGAAAAAGAAAGCCGGCGCCGACCACTAGCGGTCAGCCGGCGGGCTCGCTTTCCTTGCCGAAAGCGGCGGTCACTTCGATCCGACGATCGACTTGTTGAATTCAGGCAGGTCTTCGGCAGGGATCCAGTATTCCAGATGCGCCTTGCTGCCGGCATGCTCGACCCGGTACCGGTCGAGAAAACTCTTCAACACGTCAAACCGGGTGACGAAACCCGAGCCGCTTGCGGGTACGTTCCAGTCGCGTGCGATCTGCACGGCGTAGGCTTCGGATAGGACCGGATAGAAAATCGGCTGTTCGGGCAGCCGTGGCGGAAACGCCCGCATGCCCGATGCCTCGATCAGCTTCAGCTCTTGTGATCCGACAGGACGCCAGAGTGCCACCGTGGGTTTGGCTACGCTCATGGCCAGACTTTAGCCAGATATTTCTGAAACGAGAACCAAGCGCTTGAAAAACCGAACGATTGCAGTAATCGGATTGCAACAGCGGTCTGTCAGGGTGCATTGCGAGCAAGACCCGTTCCGCTGACACGGAACGAAACGCAAAGTGACTTTCACGGCAGGCCCGCAATCCCTAGATAGCGCTGGGTTTCTGCAGGGAATCGGGGGTAACGGCCATGTGCGGCATCGTCGGAATTGTCGGCCATTCGCAGGTCGCGCCGCTCATCGTCGACGCGTTGAAGCGGCTGGAATATCGCGGCTATGACTCGGCCGGCGTCGCCACCATCGAAAATGGCGAGCTCGGCCGCCGCCGCGCCGAAGGCAAGCTGATCAACCTCGAACGCCGGCTGAGGGAAGAGCCGCTCGACGGCACGATCGGCATCGGCCACACGCGCTGGGCCACCCATGGCGTGCCGAACGAGACCAATGCGCATCCGCATTTTTCCGACGGCGTCGCGATCGTCCACAACGGCATCATCGAGAATTTCGCCGAACTGCGCGACGAGCTGACCCGCGACGGCTACAGCTTTTCCTCGCAGACAGACACCGAGGTCGTCGCGCATCTGGTAGCCCGCGAACTCGCCAAAGGGCTGAAGCCCGTCGAGGCCGCGCACCAGGCGCTGAAGCGGCTCTCTGGCGCCTTTGCGCTGGCCATCATGTTCAAAGGCGACGAAGACCTCATCATAGGCGCCCGCAACGGTCCGCCTCTGGCAGTCGGCCATGGCGACGGCGAGATGTTCCTCGGATCCGACGCCATTGCGCTGGCGCCCTTCACCAACTCGATCACCTATTTGGAAGACGGCGACTGGGCTGTGGTGCGCCGCAACGAGGTCGCCATCTTCGACATGGACGGCAACAAGGTCGACCGCAAGCGCCAGCAGTCGCTGTCGACCGGTTTCATGGTCGACAAGGGCAACCGGCGGCATTTCATGGAAAAGGAAATCCATGAGCAGCCGGAGGTGATCTCGCACACGCTGGCGCATTACGTCGACTTCATCTCCGGTGTGTCGAAGCCGCTCGAGCTGCCCTTCGATTTCGCCAAGATCGGCCGGCTGGCGATATCGGCCTGCGGCACCGCCTATCTGGCAGGCCTGATCAGCAAATACTGGTTCGAGCGCTATGCGCGGCTGCCGGTCGACATCGATGTCGCCTCGGAATTCCGCTACCGCGAGATGCCGCTGTCGTCGAACGACGCCGCCTTGTTCATCTCGCAGTCGGGCGAGACCGCCGATACGCTGGCCTCGCTGCGCTACTGCCGCCAGGCCGGCATGAAGCTCGGCGCGGTCGTCAATGTGCGCGAATCGACCATGGCGCGCGAGTCCGACGTCGTCCTGCCGACACTGGCCGGGCCTGAGATCGGCGTCGCCTCGACCAAGGCCTTCACCTGCCAGCTCTCAGTGCTGGCTTCGCTCGCAGTGCGGGCGGGCGTGGCGCGCGGCACGATCTCGCGCGATGAGGAGAAAGTGCTGGTGCGCGAGCTTTCAGAGGCGCCCCGCTTCGCCAACCAGGTGCTGAAGCTGGACAGCCAGATCGAGCGGATCGCGCGCGAGCTGTCCCGCTACAGCGATGTGCTCTACCTCGGCCGCGACACCAACTTCCCGCTGGCCATGGAAGGCGCGCTGAAGCTCAAGGAAATCTCCTATATCCATGCCGAGGGCTATGCCGGTGGCGAATTGAAGCATGGACCGATCGCGCTGATCGACGAGCACATGCCAGTCATCGTCATCGCTCCGCATGACCGCATCTTCGAAAAGACGGTGTCCAACATGCAGGAAGTTGCGGCGCGCGGCGGCAAGATCATCCTGATCACCGACAGCAAGGGCGCGGCGCAGGCGAGCGTGAAGACGATGGAGACAATCGTGCTTCCCGAGGTGCCGGAGATCATCTCGCCGATCATCTATGCGCTGCCGATCCAGATGCTCGCCTATTTGACCGCAGTGTTCATGGGCACCGACGTCGACCAGCCGCGCAATCTGGCGAAGTCGGTGACGGTGGAGTAGCTGAATCTGCGCCGTTCCGCCGCGGGCGCTCTTTAAAAACTTCGCAGTTCCAAACCGTGTTGCGGTTCACTAATGTTGCGGCGCAACCTGCGCTGCGGTGATCCATGTCCGACGCCCCGAAGACCTCAGGCATGACCCGGCTCAGGAACTATTTCCTGACGGGCTTCATTGTTTGCGCGCCGCTGGCGATTACCGCCTATATCGCCTGGTCCTTCATCCGCTGGGTCGATTCCTGGGTGAAGCCCTATATCCCGCTGCGCTACAGCCCGGACACCTATCTGCCGTTCCCGGTTCCCGGCTTCGGTCTCATCGTTGCGCTGGTGCTGATCACGCTGATCGGCTTCATGACCGCCAACATCGTCGGCCGCGCCATTGTCAATTTCGGCGAGCGGCTGCTTGGCCGCATGCCGCTGGTGCGCGGCATCTATGGTTCGCTGAAGCAGATTTTCCAAACGGTGCTCTCGAACAAGGGCGACATGTTCCGCCAAGTCGGGCTGGTCGAATATCCGCGCAAGGGCATCTGGTCGCTGGTCTTCGTCGCCAGCGAGAAGGAAACCGAGATCAACCAGAAGCTCGACCAGGAAGGGGACCCGCTGATTGCGGTGTTCATGCCGTGCACGCCGAACCCGACCACCGGCTTCCTGATGTATGTGCTGAAATCCGATATCGTGCTGCTCGACATGACAATCGAGGACGGCGCCAAGCTGATCGTTTCGGCCGGACTGGTGGCGCCCGAGGTGAAGAGCAAGCTGGTGACCGTAAACGGCGAGCAGATCGAGGGCACGCTCGCCAATCCGCCGATAGGCGCCGGGCCTCAGCCGGCGCGCAGCAGGCGCACGGCCTCGTCACGGCCGAACAGGTAGAGCAGCAGGCGCAGCGCCTCGCCGCGTTCGGACTGCAGTTCCGGATCGCGTGACAGGATCAGCCTGGCGTCGTCGCGCGCAGCCTCGAGAAGATCGGCATGCGCCTCGATGCGCGCTACCTGGAAACCCGGCGTGCCGGACTGGCGCGTGCCCAGCAACTCGCCTTCGCCGCGCAGTTTCAAATCTTCTTCGGCGATCAGGAAGCCGTCCTCGGTCTCGCGCATCACCGACAGGCGGCGCTTGGCCGTCTGGCCGAGCGGGTCCTTGTAAAGCAGCACGCAGGAGGAGGGCTTGTCGCCGCGCCCGACGCGGCCGCGCAACTGATGCAGTTGGGCAAGACCGAAGCGCTCGGCATGCTCGATGACCATGATCGTGGCGTCCGGCACGTCGACGCCGACTTCGATGACGGTGGTGGCTATCAGGATGCGTGTCTCCCCCTGCTTGAAGGCGCGCATCGCCTCGTCCTTCTCGGCACCCTTCATGCGGCCATGCACGAGGCCGATCTGGTCGCCGAAGAGCGGCTTCAGCGAGGCGAAGCGATCCTCCGCCGACATCAGCTTGACCTCTTCGGATTCCTCGACCAGCGGGCAGATCCAATAGATCTTCTGGCCGTCAGCGACGGCGTCGCGCATGCGCCCGACCAACTCGTCCAGCCGCTCCAGCGGCAGCGTGACGGTGCGGATCGGCTGACGGCCGGCGGGTTTCTCGGTCAGCTTGGAGACATCCATGTCGCCAAAGGCGGTCAACACCAGCGTGCGCGGGATCGGCGTTGCCGTCATCACAAGCATGTCGGGCGCGTCGCCCTTGGCGGTGATGGCAAGCCGCTGGTGGACGCCGAACCGGTGCTGCTCGTCGACGACGGCCAGGACGAGATCGTGGAACGTGACCGATTCCTGGAACAGGGCGTGCGTGCCGACGACGATGTCGATCTCACCGCTGGCCAGCCCTGCCAGTGTCTCCGTGCGCTCGCGACCCTTTTCGCGGCCGGTGAGGATGGCGGTGCGCAGGCCTGCCTTTTGCGCCAGGGGCGCGATGGTTGCCAGGTGCTGGCGCGCCAGGATTTCGGTCGGCGCCATCAGCGCCGCCTGGCCGCCAGCCTCGACGGCGCGCGCCATGGCAAGGAGTGCCACCACCGTCTTGCCGGAGCCGACATCGCCTTGCAGCAGGCGCAGCATGCGCTCCGGGTCGGCGAGATCGGCAAGGATTTCGGCGAGCGCGAATTCCTGCGAAGGCGTCAGCGAGTAGGGG
>NZ_RZOT01000277.1:0-7770 GCF_003999085.1 Mesorhizobium sp. M4A.F.Ca.ET.090.04.2.1 | reverse complement strand
ACGGTGGGGCGCTAGCGAGGGAAGCCGCGCTGTCACGCACCGTGCTCGCCGAACGCTTCACCAGGCTCGTCGGCATGCCGCCGATGCACTATCTCGCCAAATGGCGGATGCAGATCGCTTCGGAATTGCTCAGCGCCGGCAACAGCAGCGTCGCCAACATCGCGGCGGAGATCGGCTACGAATCCGAGGCAGCGTTCAGCCGCGCCTTCAAGAAGGCGATCGGCGTCCCGCCCTCGGCCTGGCGGCTTGGCGTTCGGCCTACGCCCGGTTCCGGAAGCCATGAGGCTTCCGAACCCGAAGGCGAACCGGCCGTGGCAGCGAACTAGCGATCCGTCAGCGCCAGCTTGGCGCCTAGCATGACGAAGGCTCCGGCGAAGGCGCGGCGCATCCAGGTCAGCACCTTAGGCCGCGACACGACATGGCTGCGGATCGACGCGGCGAAGATGCCGTAGCCGACAAAGACGATGAAGGTGACGAGCATGAAGACGCCGGAGAGCTCCAGCATCATCGACAAGGCGTTCGGCTCGGTGGTGCTGACGAATTGCGGCAGGAAGGCAAAGAAGAAGATCGACAGCTTCGGGTTGAGGATGTTGATGAGGATGCCGGACGTGATCACCTTGCCGGCCGAGCGCGGCGCGAGGTTCTCGTCGACGCTGAGACCGCCCCCCTCCTTCAGTGTGTTCCAGGCCATGTAAAGCAGATAGGCGACGCCGAGATATTTCAGCGTCTCGAAGGCGACGGCGCTGGTGTGCAGCACGGCGGCGAGGCCGGTGATGGCGGCGGCCATATGCGGGATGATGCCCAGCGTGCAGCCGAAGGCGGCGATGATCGAGGCGCGCGCGCCACGCGAGAGGCCGGCGCTCAGCGTGTAGAGAACGCCAGTGCCCGGCGAGGCGACGACGATCAGCGTCGTCAACAGGAATTCGATGCTCAAGGCTTGTTCCTCCGCGGCCCCTGCCAGGCGGGAAGGTACCGAGCCGATTGAGGCGGGGCAAGCGGGGTAGGAGAGCAATCTCCCGCCTTGTGGGGGAGACCAACAAGCGGCAGCCCATGCGCCTGGCGAGCCATCAGGCAGTCGTCGCCGCCGGGCACGCAGGCACGGCAGACGTCGGGGCGGAGTTCGTAGATGCCGCAGGCCGTGTGCTTGCCGATCTCGCCGGTCAGCGCCGCACAGCGCACGCCGTCGCAACGCATGCCGGACAGGTCGGCCGACACGTATTTCTCGGGAATGCGGTCCAGCTGTTCATCCGCCTCGGTGGAGAAGCGCGGCCATGCGGCCGAATAGGAACAGCAGGCGCCGCAGCTCTGGCAATCGAAAAGCATGCCATCGACGGCGAGCGGCCAGGCCAGACCGGCGGCCGCGCCGGAGGGCCGGCTCAGGTCTCCACGATCCGCGTCACTCGGCAAGGCCGCTATTTCTTCCCTTTGGTCTTGCGGGGCGGTGTTTGCGCCGGCGCGTCGAACAAATCGGATGCGCTCGGCTTGTCGACCTTCGGCGCGGCAGCCGGCTTGGCCGGCTTTGCGGCGGCGGGTGACGCCGGCTGGTGCTTGGCGGAGAATTTTATGGCCATGTCAGTCCTCGTCAGCAAAACGCGATGACGGCGCCCGCGGATTGCGCAGGCGGCCGATGAGCGCCGAAACCGCCGTGATGTTCATTTCCTCCGGCGACCAGTTCCTGGCTTCCACGAGGTGATGCGGCGCCAGTTCGCGATGCGTGCTGCCGCTATAGGCGGCGTCCGGATGTGTCACGCGCTCATGGGTTTTGCCGTCCTCGCGCACATATTCGATCAGATAGTTGGGGCATTCGGCGCGGCTGCGCACACCGACCCGCACCTGGGCATCGCCATGGGCGCGCTTGCAGCGTTCCAGTTTTTCCAGCACGCGCCGGACATATTCGACCGGCTTGTCCAGGACATCGACCATATCGGCAATCGTCGAATCGGCGGCGATCGGCGTTGGCGGGACGCGCTTGGTGGCCATCAGCGTTTGCCCGTGCGTTTCGGCAAAGCGGCAAGGGCGGCGGCGGCCACCCTGTGCTCGGCTTCCTTTTCCAGCCGTAGCTCGCGCAGCCGCGCGGTCTTGGCCTCGCGGGCCTGGCTGGCGGCATCCTGCTCGGAAACGATGCGACTGAGCGACATCGACTGGGTCCTGGCCCGGCTGAAAAGCGATTCAGCCTGGTCGCCCCGGGTCTTCGAAGTGAGGGACAAAATCTTCTCCTGGTCCGGCGCATCCATAGGCCGGCGCGACGGTGCTTTAGCACATCCCAATCGGCCTGCGACGCACAATTCAGTCCCCAAACGCAAAAAAGGGCGTAAGCATTGCCCTCTTCGTCGTGGCGGTCCATGCTGGCGCACCGTCAGGGTTGAATTGCGACCCAAAAAAAATTGCAAAATGCGGGAACCATCTTGGCATCCGCGCATTTTGGTACGGTCAGCAATTCATGAAAGCAATTTCAGGAAAAGGCTGGCACAAAGGACGCCTCCCGCGCGATAAAAGGTGCGAGGGGCGTTCTTTTTTGTCTGGCGCCTCACATGATCACGCTCATCATCGGCAGGACCTCGTAGCGGAAGCCGCGCCCCGAAAGCACGACCGGGTCGGCGTCAGTCACTGCTCGTGCCTCGGCCTCGCCGCCGACGCGCAGGATGCAGAGGCCCCAGGGCCCGGCCGGGTCGGCGACCGGACCGGCGATCAGCATCGTGCCCTGACGAAGCTGATCGCGCAGGTATTCAGCATGGCGACCCATCAGCGCCCTCTCCTCCTCGGTCAAGGTGAAGGCGAAATCCGGGCGCGGCGGGATCAGCCGGCAATGGAACACGCCGGGCGCCTTGACCCCGGCCTCGCCGGCGAGGAAAGCGCCGAGCCAGCCGAGCACACGCTCCCAGCCCTGGCCGTGATCGCGGCAGGAGTCGTGACGCGGGCCAAAACCTTCGTGGCGCAGGGTGAGCCAGGTCCCGGTCCCGATCGCCTCCAGCGTGTAGGTGACGGTCGTCACGTTGTCGCCGTCCCATGGCGCCTTCCAGGTCATCACAAGGCGGTGCGGCGGCTCGACCTCGAGATATTCGCCCTGGACGTGGAAATCACGGCCGTCGGCGCCCTTGCCCTCGGAGCGCCAGGCGCCGCCCGGCCGAACGTCGGCAGTGTGCTTTGTGGTGCGGTACATGTTGTCGGCACCCCACCAGAGCGGGATCTGGTCCGCGGCGGTGATCGCGCGGAACACCCGCTCCGGTGGCACGGCGATCGTCACCGTCGCCAGGATGGTGCCCGCCGAAACGTCGGCTATTGCGCGTGGTCTCTCATTGCCCGCCATCACTCGTCCTCCAGTTAGGATTTCAGGTTGCCGAGGCTCGCCTGCCAGAAGTCGCGATAAGGCATGATCCAATCGGCGACGTCCTTCAGTTCCGCCGGCTCCAGCCTATAGAGCCGCTCGCGGCCGCGCTTCTGCTCGGAGACGACGTTGAGCTCGCGCAGGATGCGCAGATGCTTGGAGATCGCCGGCCGGCTCTGCGAGAAGGCAGAGGCCAGTTCGTTGACGGGCGCCGGCCCCTGCCGCAAACGGTCGAGGATGGCGCGACGCGTCGGATCGGCGATGGCGCGGAAAACGGAGCGGTCGGGATCAGCCTGCGGCATGATACGTATCCATTTGGTTACGTATTATGCCGGACCGGCGCTGCGGTCAATTCTCTTGAAGAGATATGGCATGCCGCCGTCGTGGTCAGTCCTGTTCGTGAGGGCCTGGCTCCGGCCACGTCTCCTTAGCCGCCTCCGTATACCAGTGCCGCATCGCAGGCGTGGAAAGCACGGCGTCGACATAGGCGCGGATATCCGGCGCCAGCTCGCCGCCATAGGTGTCGAAACGGGTGACGATCGGCGCGTACATGGCATCCGCGGCGGTGAAATGACCGAACAGGAACGGGCCGCTCACGCCATGTTCAGCCCGGCATTGCCGCCAGATCGCCTCGATGCGTGCCCGTTGCGTGTCGCCCTCGGCGTCGAGCGGCTTGTGGCTCTTCGGTCGACGCAGGTTCATCGGCCAACCGTAGCGGACCTCGCGAAAACCGGAATGCATCTCGGTCGCCACCGAGCGTGCCAGCGCGCGGGCACCGATGTCGTCCGGCCAGAGCTTTTTCTGCGGAAAGAGATCGGCAAGATATTCAAGGATGGCAAGGGTTTCCCAGACAATCCTGCCATTGTGATTCAAGACCGGCACCAGACCGGTTGGCGACACTTTGGCGAGATTGGCAAAGGTCTCGGGCGTGCGCAGGCGCACGAAACTCTCCTCGAACGGGATCTCCAGATGCCGCATCGCCACCCATGGCCTGAGCGACCAGGAGGAAAAGCATTTGTTGCCGATGAAGAGCGTGAATTCAGCCATGGTTGTTCCCATATTGCCCGCGCATTCGCAGGCGCACCCTACCCCGCCTGCTTGCCGGGCCGATCCCGAAATTACGACCAGGGCCGCTGTCCCGCCGCCTCAGAAACTCAGGCTCTTGGAAAAAGCGTTGGTGAAGACCACCTCGCCGTGGTCGCCTGCCGCCTCGCCGAGCACCACATCCATGCTGTCGCCGGTCACCCGCGCCAGCGCGAAGCCGCCCATGTAGGCGGCCTTCGGCTTGAACAGGTCGAGCCCGTCGCGGCGGTAGATCATCGGCGCCTCGTGCTGGTGGCCGTGGAAGATTGCGATGACATTGTAGCCCTTGAGAGCCGAAAGCAGGGCCTGGCGGTCCGCCTCGCCCCACCAATGCGGCGAGCCGGTGCCCTCGTCGTCATAGGTCCTTTTCGCCGGATCCCAGCGCTCGATCGAGAAAATGTCCCAGCCATAGTGCTGGAACAGGATGACCGGGCGGCCGTCGCCGGCATAGGTCGCCAGGTCCTGCTTCAGCCATGGCAGGCTGCTCAGCGCGGCATGGCCGGTGTCGCCGGCGAAACGGTGCGTCTGGACGAGATGCAGGCCGCCCCAATCCCAGGAATAGCAGTCGGTGTCGACGTCATAGTCGGTTGCCGGCACCGGCGGCTTGAAGAACACGCCGGCGCGATGGTTGACCTCGACATAGTCGCGCAGCTCGCGGCGGTACCAGTCGACATGCGGCGGCGAGCCGTTCTGGTCGAGGTCGTGGTTGCCGAGGCCGACGTAGACGGGCACGTGCACGCGGTCGGGGCCTATGCCCTGCTGGTAGCGCTGGCTGAACTGCAGCAGCTGCGTGCCCTCGCTGGGCTCGGTGACCTGGCCGCCGCCGTCGTCGGTGATGTCGCCGCCGGTGACCAGGCCAAGCGGCGTGCCGATGCGGCTGCCGGCCGAACGCAGGCCGGTGGCGACGCCGCCGATCTCGGCCGGCCAAGCCTTGTCGGCGATGCCGTTCAGGGCGGCGACGCTGCGCAGAAGCGCGGCATCCGTCTTGCCCTCCTGCAGGCAATTGGGGCTCAACCCGCTCGCCATGCGGCAGGCATGGATATCGGCGATGAACAGGAAAGTCGCGTCGACCGGCTGGATTCGCTTTCCGGTCTGACCGAATGCCGGATGGGCAAAGGCCGCGGCAGACGCAAGGCTCGCCATCTGCGCCAGGAAAGCGCGACGGGATATCGAACGGGCTTGCCAGCTATTCATCATGGCCGAAATTCAGCACAGGCGGCGCCCGGCCGTCCAGTTCCTCCCGATCCGCCAAGCATCGACATGGCGGTATGGGTCTGGCAGTCTTGCGCCTTCAACTTGAGCGGGAAGAGGAGGATGCGATGAAGGCCGCAACGATCGGCATGGCCCTGCTTGCCGCGGCGGGCACCGCGCATGGCGCCGAATGCGTCGACGCCAAGACCGCCAAGACCGGCTTCGTGCTGGAGATGCCGGGCATCCGCAGCGAGTTCCGGCCGGCGGCCGGCGGCATGGTTTCGGTCGCCAACACATACCAGTCGGAATCGCCGCAGACGCAGTTTCTCTATGCCGGGCTGATCGAGGTGTTCCGCGACAGCACGACCGGCCATCTGGCGATGATCCCGCTCGGCGACCTGAAAAAGCTGTTTCCGCTGAAGGCAGGCGCGAAGAGCACGACGCAGTTCGTCGAGCTGTCGCCGAAGAAGCAGCCGAAAGGCACCAAGACGCTGGAACTGGCGGTGAAGGGCAAGGAGACGTTCAGCCTCGGCGGCTGCAAATACAATGTGCTGGCGGTCAAGGAGACATTCAAGAACCAGGCCGGCGAGACGCTGGACACGTTCACCGCGCTCTACGCGCCGGATCTCGGCGCATCGCTGGCCCGGCGCTATGACGAGGGCACGAATTCGGAGAGCGTGGTCGGCTACGAGACGATCAAGCCGCTGGCGAATTAGACTAGGTCCAATCTAGACTCAACGCTGGCGCGTTGGTGCATGGCGTTGCGGAACCTCCGATTCGTGCGCCAGTGTCGTGATTTTGAAGTTCGCATTATTGCGACATCGCGGTCCGAGCGAACTCGAAACGACACTGGAACAGATTCGACGTATTCGGGTCATAATCGCGCATATCGCCCACTTCCCCAATATGCCATAGTCGCTCAGAGGCGTCGCCAACCGGTGTTCGCCCCCACCTTCAGGACCGCGATCGATACCAAGACGATCGACGCGGAGGAACTTGCATCGACCGCAAGCCGACGGAGGAAATTGGGCCATGAAACATGGATCATCAGAAGAACACCCAACGAGGGTTGAACCTGCCGCTGGTCAGCGAACGATGAATCGCCGCGACGCGCTCAAGGCAGCAGGTCTGGCTGGAGCCGCCCTATCAACGGGTGCCGTGTCGGTCTGTGCCGTTGCAGCGCCGGTCGATGCAATGGAAGACCTGGTTGCGGCCGCCAAAGCGGAAGGGCAGCTTACCGTCATAGCATTGCCTCGCGATTGGTGCGAATACGGCGTCGTGATAGACGGGTTCAAGGCGAGATACGGTCTGACAATCAACGAACTCCGGCCCAATGGCAGCTCAGCCGATCAGATTGAGGCGATCAGGGCTGGGCGAGCCAAGACCGACTCCCAGACCCCGGATGTAGTCGACATTGGCATGTCCTTCGCCTCATCGGCTAAGGAGGATGGCTTGCTGCAGCCGTACAAAGTGTCAACGTGGGACACAATTCCGGAAGCCGCCAAGGATGCGCAAGGGTATTGGTGCGGCCGCTATTACGGAGTCCTTGCGTTCGAGATCAACGCTGACCTCGTCACCAAGATGCCACAGGATTGGGCGGATCTTGCCGCGCCGGAGTATAGGAATTCGGTCGGCCTCGCCGGCAATATTTCTTCAAATCAAGCAGTCCAGAGCGTGTTCGCCGCAGGCTTGTCGGCGGCTAAGGGTGACGTCGAAGAAGCCGCTGCTCAGGGACTGAAGTTCTTCGCCAATCTCAATGAAAAGGGCAATTTCGTTCCCATCATCGGTGATACCAACTCACTTGCTGACGGCCGCACGCCGATCCTCGTTCGCTGGGACTACCTCGCGCTCGGCGACCGCGAACGGCTCAGGGGGAAAACGAGGATCGAAGTCATCAGGCCAAGGACCGGCGTCGCTGCGGGTGTCTATGTCCAGGCGATCAGCGCCTATGCTCCGCATCCAAACGCTGCTCGGCTGTGGATGGAGTACCTTTATTCAGACGAGGTGCAGATCGCATTGTTGAAAGGCCATTGTTATCCGATCCGGTTCGCGGACCTCGTGCGCAGAGGATCGGTCCCTGTCGATTGGCGCGAAAGGCTCCGGCACCTCGACCATGAGGGGTACGATGTCGACCCGATATTCCCAGCACTCAAGGACCAGGAGAGGGCGAG
>NZ_RZOT01000276.1:0-7778 GCF_003999085.1 Mesorhizobium sp. M4A.F.Ca.ET.090.04.2.1 | reverse complement strand
GTTCTCGACCTCGTCGAGCTTGCCGCGGTTGGCCGGGTTGGTCACCACAAGCTTGGCCTTGCTGTAGCTCAGCCGGTGCTCGATCGCTTTCGGTCCGAAGGCGGTGAACAGCGGCTGGTAGACCGCGCCGATGCGCCATGCGCCGAGGATCAGCGCCACCAGCTCGGGGATGCGCGGCAGCATGCCCGCCACCACATCGCCAGGGCCGATGCCCAGGCCCTCGAGCATGTTGCCGGCGCGGCCGGACATGTCGGCAAGGTCGTCGAAGGTGAATTCGCGCAGCTCGCCGCTGGCCGAGACGGCGCGCAGCGCCAGCCGGTCCTCACCGGTGTAGCGCCCGCAGCATTCGACATAGGCGTTGATGCCGGTTGCCGGATCTCCGTGCAGCCGGCTGATCTCGTCCTCGAGGTGGAAATTCTGGACCGCGTCCTCGTAGCGCGGCAGGCCGGCCGAAGCTCTGGTCATGGCAATCCTCCCTCAGCGGCCAGCCATCTCCTGACGGCGGGCCGACGCCTCCAGATTGCCCGAAAACGCGGCGCGGGTCGATTGCGGCGATGGCCGGGGAGGGCGTCTTTATAGTGACGGGAGGGGGACGCGCTCGCCGGCTTTCGCCAATTGCCTGCGTTGAGGGCGAAGGCATGCGCTAAGGCAGGCGCAATCCTTGCGCCTCCATATGCCGCTTCCAGCGGCTGCGCAGCTCTGCCGGCCGGCAACCGATGCGCTCGTCGAGAAACGCGGCAGCGCTGATGCGGTCGGTGCGGAAATGGCGGAAATCCTGGCGCAGCTCGCACCAGGCGGCGAGCAGGCGCACCGTTTCGGCATAGCCGATCATCGTCGGCCAGACGACGCGCTCACTGCCCTCGTCGCGTTCGTTGCGGTAGCGGATGCGGATCTTGTGGCCTGTGCGGATCGATGCGCGTGCCCGCGCGACATCGAGCCCGTCGGGCAGGCTCGCCCGGCTGAGCGGCGCGCCGACGCTGGGGTGGCTGACGAACGGGCGCAGGCGCTCGGGCACAGCGATGGCGATCTTGGCGATCAGGTCGCGCGCCGCGCCCGCCAGCACCGCATCGCCCTTGTCGGCCACCCATTGCGCGCCGAGCACGGCCGCCTCAAGCTCGTCCGGGGTCAACATCAGCGGCGGCATGTCGTAGTCGCGGTCCAGCACGTAGCCGACGCCGGCTTCGCCCCGGATCGGCACGCGCTGGCCGATGAGGTCGGCGATGTCGCGATAGACCGAACGGCGCGAGGTCTCGAGCTCCTCGGCGATCCGGCTGGCGGTGATCGGGTCGGTCGAGCGTCGCAGGATCTGGATGATCTGGAACAGTCTGTCGGCGCGGCGCAAGGCATGTCTCCTGCTGCCACTATGCTGGCAACAGGCCTGGTCCACAAGTCGGCACAGGGCGCCTCAACAGGCGCTGGCACCGACGGAGAAGACTCCGCGGCTATCCGATGGAGAAAACTCATGAATTTCGTTTCGACCCGCATCATCACCGCCGACGTCAGGCGGCTGGTCGCCTTCTATGAGGAGGTGACCGGCACCCTGCTGACGCTTTACACCGACGATTTCGCCGAGCTGACCACCGAGGCCGGCACGCTCGCCATCGGCAGCACGCGTACGCTGCAGCTCTTCGGTGGCGACCATGTCGCGCGACCGGCGGCCAACCAGACGGCGATCATCGAGTTCCGCGTCGCCGATGTCGACGCCGACTACCGGCGGCTTGCCGACCGCATCGCCGGCTCACTGGTGCAGGCGCCGACCACCATGCCCTGGGGCAACCGCTCGCTGCTGTTCCGCGACCCCGACGGCAACCTCGTCAATTTCTTCACGCCGGTGACCGCCGAGGCGATCCGGAAGTTCGAGAGGTGAGGGGGCCGAGGCGCGACGCTCGCGGTGGGCGCAACCCTTGGCCCCTCCGGCGCCCGCCTGTACAATCGTGAGATGAATGCAGGGAAGGGAGGCGCGTGATGCGGCTTGGTCGCAATCTCTATCATTTGACGATTGGGGCCTTCATCGCCGTCCTGGCGCTTTGGCCGCAGGTGGCGCCGGCCGATCCCGTCACACCCGAGCGCATCGCTGCCGCCTTGGCGAAGCTCGAGGCGCTCGCCGAGGCCACCGTCGCCGACGGTGGCGTGCCCGGTCTCGCCATCGCCGTCGTCCACGACGACAAGGTGATCTTCCTCAAGGGTTTTGGTCATCGCGAGGCCGGCAAGCCGGAGACCGTGGACGCCGACACGGTGTTCCAGATCGCTTCCCTCTCCAAGCCGGTGTCCGCCACCGTCGTGGCGGCGCTGGTCGGCGACGGCATCGTGTCCTGGGATTCGAAGATCGCCGACCTCGATCCGGCGTTCCGCCTCGCCGAAGCCTATCCGACCAGCCAACTCACCATCCGCGATCTGTTTTCGCACCGCAGCGGGCTTCCGGGCACCGCCGGCGACGACCTCGAGGACATCGGCTACGACCGTGCCGAGATACTGCACCGCCTGCGCTTCGTGCCGCCATCATCGAGCTTTCGCGCCGGCTACTCCTACAGCAATTTCGGACTGACCGAGGGTGCCGTCGCCGCCGCAATGCCGACGGGCAAATCCTGGGAGGACGTGGCCGAGGAAAAGCTCTACCGACCGCTCGGCATGGCCTCGACCAGCTCGCGTCATGCGGATTTCCTCAAGCACCCCGATCGCGCAGCACTCCACGTCAGGGTCGATGGCGCCTGGGCGGCGAAGATCGAGCGCGATCCGGACGCGCAGGCGCCCGCCGGCGGCGTCAGCTCCACCGCGCGCGATCTTGCGCAATGGGTGCGCCTCGTGCTGGGCGACGGGGCCCATGCCGGCAAGACGCTGATTGCCGCCGACGCGCTGGCCCAGACGCATGCGCCGCTGATGACGCGGGGCAGGAACCCCGTCTCCGGCGGCGAATCCTTCTATGGCCTCGGCTGGAACGTCGAATTCGGCCGGCACGGTTTGAGTTGGGGCCATGCGGGCGCCTTCAGCGTCGGCGCGCGCACCCTGGTGACGATCTTCCCGAAGGAGAAGCTCGGCATCGTCATCCTCGCCAACGCCTTCCCGACAGGCGTGCCGGAGGGACTGTCCGACAGTTTCGCCGATCTCGTCTTCGACGGTGCTGTCGAGCAGGATTGGGTCAATGCGTGGGACGGCATCTATGCCGGCATGTTCGGTCCGGTGGTCGAGGCGGCCAAGGCCACCTTTGCCGCGCCGCCGTCTCCGGCAAGGCCGGCCGGGCCGGCCAGTGCCTATGCCGGCCGCTACGCCAACGACTTCATAGGCCAGGCGGACGTGTCGAGCGCGGGAGACGGCCTTGTCCTCAGGGTCGGCCCCACCAGCGCCCGGTCCTATTCCCTGACGCATTTCGACGGCGACCTGTTCCTGATCTACCCCGATGCCGAAATGCCGGACAGGCCGACGGGCGTCAGTTTCGTCGTCGGCCCCGACGGCAAGGCGTCGACGATCACCATCGAGTTCCTCGACGACAATCATCTCGGCACGCTGCGGCGCGTCGCCGACTAGATTGGCCAAGATAGGTCGCCGTTGGTGATGCACATAGCAGCGATAGCAAGCACCTTTGCGCTTGCCTTGAAGGCATTCTATTTTGCAGGTGGTAGCGGCTCGTGGGCATAAAATGTCGGTACTGCCTTTCCTGAGAATTTACGCGCCGCTCAACGCGGTGCTGGCTGCGCCTGGGCTTCTGGCGGTGGCTGCGCTGACGATACCGGACCTGTCCGGGCGCGGCAGACTGGCCCTGGCGGCCGTGCTCGCTGTCATTTGGGGCGCCTATCTTCTGCAACTGGCTGGGACGCTGCTCAAGCGCCGGGCGGGAGACCTGCGGAACAGGACGCCCGAAATCGCCATCGATGTGCTCGCGGTCGTGGTTCCACTCGCCGCATTTCTGCTCGTCGGCACGCCCGACCGCAGCCTCTACTGTGCCGTCTGGTTGCTGAAACCGCTGCGCGACTCGACCTTCTTCCCGGTCCTGGGCAGGGTGCTGGCCAACGAAGCGCGCAATCTGATCGGCGTCACCACGCTCTTCGGCGTCGTTCTGTTCGGTGTCGCGCTCGCGGCCTATGTCATCGAGCGCGACATCCAACCGGAAAGGTTCGGCAGCATCCCCCAGGCAATGTGGTGGGCGGTGGTCACGCTGTCGACCACCGGCTATGGCGACGAGATTCCGCAAAGCTTCGCCGGCCGCGTCCTTGCCGGGTTGGTCATGATGAGTGGCATCGGCATCTTCGCGCTCTGGGCCGGCATTCTTGCCACCGGTTTCTATCAGGAAGTTCGCCGCGAGGATTTCGTCCGTAATTGGCGATTGGTCACCGCCGTGCCGTTGTTTCAGAAGCTCGGCCCGGCCGTGCTGGTCGAGATCGTGCGCGCGTTAAGGCCCCGCATCGTGCCGGCGGGCGCCGTGATCTGCCGCAAAGGCGAGACCGGCGATCAGATGTTCTTCGTCGTGGAGGGCCGCGTCAGCGTCGCGATGTCGAACCCGGTGGAACTTGGCCCTGGAGCCTTTTTCGGCGAGATGGCGCTGATCAGCGGCGAACCGCGTATGGCGACTGTCAGCGCCGCAACGGCGGTCTCACTGCTGTCACTGCACTCGGCGGATTTCCAGATGTTGTGCAGCAGCAGCCCGGAGATCGCGGAAATCATCCGCAAGACCGCGCTAGAGCGGCGAGGCGCGGCGCCGTTGGCTTGACCGCATTAGGTGTGCAGTCCCGGACATGCTGTTTCATCGATCCTGGTCGTCAGGAAGGGGATGCGACGGGAAGGTTGCCAATTGCCCGCCGATGTCGATCCGGGCCGCCGCGACGCGCAGTATTGGCCTCAACGTGGGAGAAGCAGAGAGACTTTGACACGCGGTGCGAAAAAGCAGCGCAGATACGGCTGATGGGTTATGACGTAGGTATTCTCGCAGATGTGGAATTGGCCGTCCGGGGATTCCTGTACACGCTCCCGTGGGATGGTGAAATCATGCGGCAGGTAAGTGTACCCGCCGTCAATTCTGGACCGCACCGAAGATGGAGGTATGGCGCGGCAATCATGACCACCGCAACACTTGAATTTCGTCAGCGGGTCGATCTTGTCTTCGTACCAGTCATGGGCGTTCGCGCCCGTTGCGGCGGCGATACATATTGCCGTGAGGATGAACCTTCGCATGGCATTCGGCGGACGCTGCTCAGTCGAGCACCCATGTATATTAGCGTCCCGCCAAAAATTCCATTGATGCGGTGCGCCTTGCCCGCTCGTCATCAGCTCAGGAGGCCTGGCCGTAGTGCAGCAGCTTGAAGCAATCGCCGCTGCCGGACTTTGACTGCGTCAGCAGCGGTTTCGATCGCTCGATCCATTCCTGCTGTGAACCGGCATCGGCCTCGATCTGCTCGGCTGGGGCAAGGGTGACGAAGCCACGCCCCTTGCTGAACAGCCAGCAGGCGCGGGCGAGAAATCGCCTGCTGCGCTGGCGCAGCAGGTCGGCATCGTAAAGGATGTCGAGAACCTCGTGCTTGATCTTCCGTTCCTTTTCGGAATTGGCTACAGCAAGCTCGATCGGCTCATCGCCGATCGCCTCCTGCAGGTCCTTGTAGTCGAGGGCGAGCTGGGTGCTGGCATATTTGATCTCGCTCTCGTCCCGCACGATGTTGAACCACAGCGTCGGGTCGAGTTCGTTGACAATGAACGTCGTTTCGAAATCACGCGACAGGTTCAATATGTCGAAGGACTGCACATCGACGTCGCGTTCGACCAGCAGGATCTTGCCGACCTGTTTGCCGAGCTCGGTTCCCTGCGCGCTGATCGCGCCGTTCTTTCCGCCGAGTTCGGGATCGACATAGGCGCCGCCAATATCCAGCACGTCGTCGAACTCGCCGAGCGTTTCGACGACCGGGGCGCCGCGGGCAATGCGCGCCGCCAGCCTTGCCATGACCTGCTGGAGCTCAATCTCGCGCTTGCGCTGATCCTGATAGTTCTGCTGGAAAAAGAAGATGAACAGCGAGACGCCGATGCCGATCAGGATCACGCCCAGTTGCGAAAAGATGTTCCGGTAATATTCCAGCAGCTTTTCACGATGGCGCACGTCTTCGCGCACGCTGTGCGCCACGCGAAGATTGACGATCAGCGATAGGATCAGCAGCCCGGCTCCAACCAGGATGAGGCCGCCGATGAGAAGGTAGCCATGGCCTGCGCCGAAATCCATTGGCCTGCCCCGAAGCCCAGCCTGCGCAGATTAATACCATTTTGCTCAAACACCTATGGTTCGTGGCACGGAACCTCGGCGCCGGCTTTCGCGCCACTAGGCCTGCTTGCGCCGGCCGGTTCGCTTTTTCGCCGGCGACCTGGCCGCGGGGCTGGCGGCCTCGACCGCTTGCATGGCAAGCCTGGCCTGCTTCAAGCGTTCGGTCTTTCGTTCGCGTTCGGCCGCTTCGCCATCGATGATCTGGCGGGCCGCCCTGGTCGTGGCGTCCTGCTTCGTTTCGATGGCTGTCGGCTTCGGCTTGAATATTCCTTCGGGTATCGGCTGGTGCTGCATGTGACTGTCTCCAATCATGAAAAAGAAAAAAGGCCGGGCGAAACCCGGCCTCTCCCATGCGCCTCGATGATCGATGCCAGTACATCCGTGGTCAAAGACCAGAAGCGCAATCTGTCTACGCGGCCTGAAGGTTCTCGGCCGAACTCTTGCCGTTGCGGCTGTCCTTCACGATTTCGAAGCTGACCTTCTGCCCCTCGACGAGGGACCCCATGCCGGCGCGCTCGACGGCCGAGATGTGCACGAAGACATCCGGCTGCCCGTTGCCCAGCTCGATGAAGCCGAAGCCCTTGGTTGCATTGAAGAACTTTACCGTTCCAGTATTCATGACGATTTCCTTTCAATCAGCCATAGAAAAATTGCTCGCCGTACAGCCTGCGCGGCAAACTTTTCAGATCGATTTTGAGAGGAAGATCGCTGAGAGCGCGGATTGCGCCAGAACAAGGTTCAACAAGCAAGATCGATACTTGCAACATAGAGCCTGTGGGTTTGCAGACAAGGCGCAGCGTGAAAATAATTCTTTTTTTCCAAGGATAGGTCGGGTTCGGCAGCGGTTTTTTCCACCCGGCTTGGTCGTGGCTTGGCCGCCGTGGGTTACGCCGGCGAAGCTGCCAATCTCCCCATGTGGGGAAATGACTGGCCGGGCAGGGGGGCGCCAAGGGTCGCGACGATCGACGGACGGCGGCAACAGGCAGTTGACCCGGCCGCCCATACGCTCGATAGCTCCGCGCGAACGCTACCGAGAAACTCCCGATGACGACCGACGCTAACCTCAACGACGTGGCCGCAAGCGATCAGCGCGCCGCCGATCCATCCTGGCAGGACGATGTCCGCGCCGGCGTGCGCCATGTGCGCGATCTCGCCGCGCTGCCGCTGTCGCGCGCCGAGCGCGCGGCCGCTCAGGAAGCCGCGGCGAACCACAAGGTGCGCATTCCAAGACCCTATCTCGACCTGATCGACTGGAACGACCCGCAGGATCCGATCCGCGCGCAGGTCATCCCGTCGCCGGAAGAGCTGGTCGAGGCGGAAGGCGAGCTCGACGATCCGATCGCCGACCATGCCTACAGCCCGGTGCCGAGGCTGACGCACCGCCATGCCGATCGGGTGCTTTTGTTCCCTACCTATCAATGCGCCGTCTATTGCCGCTTCTGCTTTCGCAAGGAGTCGCTGACATCGATCGGACGTGGCTACACAAGCGAGGCGCTGGAGCCGGCGCTGGCCTATATCGCCGAGCACGAGGAGATCCGCGAGG
>NZ_RZOT01000275.1:0-7808 GCF_003999085.1 Mesorhizobium sp. M4A.F.Ca.ET.090.04.2.1 | reverse complement strand
CTCATAGGAGGGACTGCCGGGCACGATCATGCGCACATGGAAGGCGCTCTCATGGTTGACCGTCTCGCGGCAATAGACATAGGGACTGGCGAAAGCCCATTCGCTCTTGCGCGGCGCCAGTTCCGACCATGCCTGGTTGTCCAGCCGGATTTGGCCCGCCGCCTTCAGGTCGGCGACCGGAATGGTCACGTAGGGCACGCCGGCCGACCAGAACGAGACGCGGTGATTCTCAAAGCCGATCTCATGCGGTCCAAGGCCAAGCGCGGCGCCGATCGCTTCCGCGTCGGCGGAGAGCTCCAGCGGCTCCGGCAGCTTCGCCAGGTCGAACTCGGCGAAAGTGGCGCTGTCATGCTTGCTCACCGCGCAGCGTACCGGGCCGATATTCTCTTCAAGAACGAAGATGCCGGCGGTCTCGCCAGCCAGATCGGCGAGCGCGATCGCCGTACCGACGGTCGGATGGCCGGCGAACGGCATTTCATAGTCGGGCGTGAAGATGCGGATGCGGGCGCGGTGCTTGGCGTTGTCGGGAGGCAGCACGAACACCGTTTCGGAAAGATTGAATTCGCGCGCGATGGCTTGCATAGCCGCCGTGTCCAGCCCCTTGCTGTCCAGGACGACAGCCACGGGGTTGCCGGCCAGCCGCTCGGTCGTAAAGACATCGTAGAGCAAGTAATCCCGGGTTTTCATTCTTGCCTCAATCCCAACATGGGCGAAATTTAATTTGTAATTCGAACCACAAAGCCTGATCTGTGCACAGATAGGGACTGTGCGCATAATAGGGGTCCAGCGTGGACCAGGTTGTCAATCCGCCAAAGACGGAATCGGATTCCGCCATCGAGACGGCGCTCGGCCTCGACCGCAACGGCCTGCGCAGGACACGCCGGCGCGGTTGGCTCTATGCCCTGCTGGCGCTGATCGCCGTTGCCGCGGCGGGTGCCTTCTATCAGTGGTATGCCGGCTCTCAGGCCAAAATCGACTATACCACCGTGCCGGCAGCCGTTGCCGACCTCACCGTCCAGGTCTCGGCCACCGGCACGCTGCAGCCGCTGACGCAGGTCGACATCTCCAGCGAACTTTCAGGCGTCGTCCGCTCGGTCGCGGTCGAGGAAAACCAGCAGGTCAAGAAGGGCGATGTGCTGGCGACGCTCGACACCGCCAAGCTCGAGGTTCAGATCGAGCGCGCCGAGGCTTCCGCCAAGGCAGCCGCGGCAGCCGTCGAGGACGCCACCGTGACGCTGAAGGAAAACGAGAACGCGCTGGCGCGCGCGAACGAACTCACCAAGCGCGGCATGGCGACCGACCAGTCGCTCGAGGCCGCGACCGCGACCCGCGACCGCTCCAAGGCGGCCCTCGACAGCGCCGAGGCCAACCTTGCCATCGCCAATGCCGATCTCAAGGCGCAGCAGACCGACCTTGCCAAGAGCACCATCTACGCGCCGATCGACGGCATCGTGCTGACGCGTTCTGTCGACCCCGGCCAGACGGTCGCCTCCTCGCTGCAGGCGCCGGTGCTGTTCGTCATTGCCGCCGACCTCAGGAACATGGAGCTGCAGGCGGCGGTCGACGAAGCCGATATCGGCTCGGTCAAGCCCGGCCAACATGCCCGCTTCACCGTCGATGCCTTTCCGGAGCGGCCCTTCGACGCCGAGATCCGCGACATCTCCTATGCGTCCGTAACCACTGACGGCGTCGTCACCTACAATGCGCGGCTGGAGGTCGACAACAGCGAGTTGCTGCTCAGGCCCGGCATGACCGCCACCGTCTCGGTCGTCACCAAACAGGCCAAGGGTGTGCTCACCGTGCCGGCCACCGCCTTCCGTTACCGGCCGGCGCCGCCCGCCGCCCGCACGTGGAGCCTGCGCGACCTGTTCACCGGCCGCATGGGCCGCCCTGGCCGCCAGCGCGACGCCACGCCGAGACCGACCGACGGCTCGCGCACGCTCTATGTGCTGGAGAATGGCCGACCCCACGCGGTCAATGTCAAGGTCGGTTCCACCGATGGCGAGCTGACCGAGATTACGTCCGGCCTCGACAAAGGCGCGCAGGTCATCACCGGCTCGCAGCTGCGGAACTGACGCCGTGTCGGGCTCCACGCTGATTGCCTTCGACAAGGTCTGGAAAAGCTACGGCCAGGGCGAAGCCCGCGTGCATGCGCTGGCCGGCGTCGATCTCGCCATCCGAAAAGGCGAGTTCGTCGCCATCATGGGCCCGTCGGGTTCCGGCAAGTCGACGGCGATGAACATCATCGGCTGCCTCGACACGCCGACTGCCGGGACCTACAGTTTCGAGGGCATCGACGCCGGCCGGCTCGACCGCAACCGCCGCGCCATGCTGCGCAACCTCTATGTCGGCTTCGTCTTCCAGGGCTACAATTTGCTGCCGCGCACCACGGCGGCAGAGAATGTCGAGCTGCCGCTGATCTATCGCGGTGTCGCCGCGCGCGAGCGCCGCCAACTTGCCATGCAGGCGCTGGCCGAGGTCGGCCTTGTGGGACGCGAGCATCACACGCCGGCCGAGCTCTCCGGCGGCCAGCAGCAGCGGGTGGCGATCGCGCGCGCCATCGTCACCAGGCCGACGCTGCTCGTTGCCGACGAACCCACCGGCAATCTCGACTCCGCCCGCACGCACGAGATCATGGAGCTCCTGACCAGGCTCAACGCCGAGCTTGGCCTCACCATCGTCATGGTCACGCACGAGGCCGACGTGGCGGCCTATGCCGAGCGCACGATCCGCTTCCTCGACGGCCATGTCGCCACCGACTCCAACAAACTGGAGGCGGCCCAATGATCTGGGAGACAGTTCGCCTGTCGCTGATCTCGATCCGCCGCAACGTGCTGCGCTCCTTCCTGACCTTGCTCGGCATCGTCATCGGCGTCGCCGCCGTCATCGCCATGCTGACCATCGGCTCCGGCACCACCGCGAAGGTCAAGTCGGATATTTCCAAGCTCGGCAGCAATTTGCTCGTCGTCCGCCCCGGCCGTCCGGCCGGGCCTGGCGGACCGGGAGGGCTCGACCAGGCGGTGCGTCCGCTTGCCGACAAGGACCTTGCCGCGCTCGTCAAGCATCTCGACGGCGCGCGCGCCATCTCGCCCGCCTCGCAAAAGCAGGTCCGCGTCATCTTCGGCACCGAAAGCGTTACATCGGGCGTCACCGGCACCGACAGCGCCTATCTCGACGCGCGCGACTGGAAGCTGGTCTCGGGGCGTCCGTTCAGCGATTCCGAGACCCGCGCCGGCGCCGGGGTCTGCCTGGTCGGCGAGACGGTGCGCCAGCAATTCTTCGGCGCCGGCGATCCGGAAGGCGAGACCATCCGCGTCAACCGCACCTCCTGCAAGATCATCGGCCTCTTGGAACCCAAGGGCTACACCGGCTTCGGCCAGGACCAGGACAATGTCGTGCTGATGCCGCTTGCCGCCTACCAGCGCCGCATCGCCGGCAACCGCGACATCGATTCGATCTACATCGCCGCCGACGACCGCACGCCGACCTCCGAACTGCAGCCGCGCGTCGAGGACATCCTGCGCGACACGCGCCGCGTCACGCCCGACCGCGATGACGATTTCTCGATCCGCGACATGACGCAGATCGCCGACGCCATGGCCAGCGCCACCACCACCATGACCGGCATGCTGGGCGCGGTTGCCGGCGTCAGCCTGCTGGTCGGCGGCATCGGCATCATGAACATCATGCTGGTCTCGGTCACCGAACGCACGCGCGAGATCGGCATCAGGCTGGCGATCGGCGCGCATGAGAAGCACATCCTCATCCAGTTCCTGGTCGAGGCGACGGTGCTGTCGCTCCTCGGCGGGATCATCGGCATCCTGATCGGCCTGGCGCTCGCCGCCATCGCCTCGGTGGCGCTGATCATCCCCTTCGCGCCGAGCCCGGCGGTCATCCTGCTCGCGGTCGGCTTTTCGGCGCTGATCGGCATGGTGTTCGGCTTCTTCCCAGCGCTGCGCGGCGCCAGGCTCGACCCGATCGACGCGCTGCGGCACGAGTGAGGCGGCGCGGTCGTTACCGGAATATGCCCTCGCCACCCCTGTCGCCACGCATCCGGCAATGCTACTGCATGGCCTCGGCACATGGGGGGAGATTCGAATGAGCAAGAAGGCGCGGCTGATCCTGGTGTTGGCGATCTTCGAGGCCGCCCTGGCCGGGCTGTGGTGGTATCTCGCCGGCTACGGTATCCAGAATCCCGATCGCGTCGCCACGAATTTTCAGGAGGTCGTCGGCCAGACGATGGGAATGGCGATGGGCGCGCTGCTTGGCCTCGGCGTCATCCTGTTCTTCATCGCCGCCCGCAACGATCGCAAGGCTTTGCAGGACAAGGCGCAGCGCTGAGCTTGCGCGCCCTTGCTCCGCGGCCTGTCAAAACGGAAGCCGCGCATTCTCCTTGACCTCCTTCATGACAAAGAAAGTCCTGGTTTGCCGTACGCCCGGTAGCGCGATCAGCTTCTGCCCGTGGAGCTTGTTGAAATCCGCCATGTCGCGAACCCTTATCTTCAGCAGGTAGTCGAAGTCGCCGGCCACGAGATTACAGTCGAGAACCTCCTTGAGTCTCAGCACGGCTTCCTCGAAAGCGGCGAAGCTTTCAGGTGTCGAACGGTCGAGCACGACGCCGACCATCACCAGCGCGCCAAGCCCTACCGTAGCGGGCGTAATCTCCGCCCTGACCCCGGTGATGTAACCTTCTTCGAACAGGCGTTGCGTGCGCCTGTGGCAGGTGGCGGCGCTGACATTCACGCGCGCCGCCAGCTCCGCATTGGTCAGCCGTCCTTCGGCCTGAAGGGTGCGCAGGATCCTGACGTCGATGCGGTCCAACTCGGTGGAAGATTCTTCCATTTTTGCCAGCCTATATGAACGAACAGGTCAATCATATCGCAAATATCTGGGAGATATGAAAATTCTGCCGGCAAGTTCGAGAACACCTTTCGCCCGACTGCGCCTATTATCAAAGCATCGAAAACGACAAAGAGCGGAGACAGATCGATGTCACTTCTGGCGAAGTTTGAACGCTATCCGCTGACCTTCGGTCCGACGCCCATCGAGCATCTGCCCCGGCTGAGCGCTGCGTTGGGCGGCAAAGTCCACGTCTACGCAAAGCGCGACGATTGCAATTCCGGGCTGGCCATGGGCGGAAACAAATTGCGCAAGCTCGAATACATCGTGCCGGATGCTCTTCGCTCCGGCGCCGATACGCTGGTGTCGATCGGCGGCGTCCAGTCGAACCATACGCGGATGGTCGCCGCGACGGCCGCCAAGATCGGCATGAAATGCGTGGTGATCCAGGAGAAATGGGTGCCCCACTATGACGCGGTCTATGACCGGGTCGGCAACATCCTGATGACACGCCTGATGGGCGCCGACAGCCGGCTGGTCGACGACGGTTTCGACATCGGCATCCGCAAGAGCTGGGAGGACGCTATCCAGTCGGTGAAGGACGCCGGCGGCAAGCCCTATCCGATCCCGGCAGGCGCCTCGGTGCACAAGTTCGGCGGGCTGGGCTATGTCGGCTTCGCCGAAGAAGTGGCTCGGCAGGAAGCTGAGCTCGGCTTTGCCTTCGACTACATGATCGTCTGCGTCGTGACTGGCTCGACGCAGGCCGGCATGATCGTCGGCTTCGCCGCGCAGAACCGTGCCGACCGGGTGATCGGCATCGACGCCTCCGGCACGCTCGACCAGACCCGCGCCCAGGTCCGCCGCATCGTCGACGACACCGCCGCCCTCGTCGGGCTCGGCCGCGCCGTCCGCGACGACGAAATCGTCATCAACCCCGACTATGCTTATCCCGCCTATGGCGTTCCGTCGGAGGCCACGAACGACGCGATCCGCCTGGCGGCCCGCACCGAGGCCATGATCACCGATCCGGTCTACGAGGGAAAGTCGATGCAGGGCCTGATCGACCTGACCAGGAAGGGCTTCTTCCCCGAGGGCTCACGAATTCTCTACGCGCATCTCGGCGGCGCGCCGGCCATCAACGGCTACAGCTATTATTACAAGGACGACGGCGGCTGCCGGAAAAGCATGTCGGACGAGGCGCTGCCGCCGATCTTCCCATAAGGACTCAGGGGACTTCGTCGCCGCCCGCGAAATGCCATTCGATCAGCGGCTTCATATGTCCCATCAGCCCGTCCGGCAGGTCGGTGGCATCACGGATGACGACGGGACCTTCGATCTCCGGTTCCGCCTCCGTGACAATGAAGGCGCGGATGCGCCGCGCGATCTCGTCGGCAGGCTCGGTCACCTGATAGCGGCGGAAGATCACCGTGCCGCTCGGCGTCGACAGCGCATGATAGCGCCGGCCGCGTTCGGCGCCCGACAGGTCGATCGCTGTCTCTTCGCGCACCTCGCGGATCATGTTGAAGTCGACATCGACGAGGCCGTCGCGGAAATCGATCGGCTCGAACGAGCCGGCGGCGAAATAGACGCGGCCGGCATTGACGGTATGCGCGCCCATGCGGATCGCCACCAGCGCATTGTCGCCGGCAACCAGCATGGCATGCGCATAGGCATGCTCGGCGCCGCTCGCCTCGCGCTTCTTCCGCCACAGCATGAAGGTCGAATATTTCACCGCATGGCAGCGGCCGACGAGCCCGCCGTCGCGATAGGCGAGCGCCGAGAGCAACACCACCGTGCCGTCGAACAGCGCTGGGTTCGCCCCCATCTCGCGCCGCCAGTTCTCGGCGATCGCCTCGGCGTTGTCGCGTTCGAACGGATGCCGGCCGGGGTCGAGCCTGACATCGACCTTGTCGACCGGCAGGATGACGTTGCGTGGGAGGTCGAAGCTCATCTTGCTCTGAGGTGTGTTGAGATGCAGCTCAGGCCATGTCCAGGGCGATCACCACCGGGCAATGGTCGGAGGCCTTCGGTCGGTCCCAGCCGGCGCGCGGGAAGCGCTCGACCTCCTGGCCGGCCGGAAAGATGGTGCGCCAGGGCTGGCCGTTGCGGACGATGTCGGGAACGGCGGTCGCGTTCTTCGCCGCCAGCCCCTTCGACAACAGGATATAGTCGAGCTGGCAGAGGTGCCGTTCCTCGGGACCGCGCGTGTGGTAAAAGCTCCAGCGGTCCATCTCCGGCCGTCGCTCGACAACGTTTTCGCAGAAGCCGCCGGCGGTCAGCACGTTGATGCAGGACTGGCTCTCGTCGATCACCTGGAAACGGTAGCCGTCGACGCTGTCGCCCTCGATCTTCACCCGCTGCCGGTAGTCGTTCATGTCGCCGCAGATCGCCCAGCGCTTGTCGGCAGCATGATCCTTGCCGAAGCGCTCCTCGATGATGCGGCGCACCGCCTGCGCCTCAGCGATACGCAGCGGCATCGTCGCCTCGCGGCCGTCCAGCCCATTGCGCGGCGAACCCATCGATTTGAAGTGCACGAGATAGAGCGTCAGCGGCACGCCGCCGATCTTCAGGTCGACCTCGAGGCAGTCGCGCCGGAAGATGCGTTCGATTGCCTGATAGCCGAGCGCCGCGAGTTCCGAGGTGAACAGCCCAAATTGCTCGAAGGTGACATGGGCGTGGCTGGTCATGCGCACGAATTCGATCGGCTGGCCGTCAGCCGTCTCGCTCCGCATCATCACGGCAACGTCGATGCCGCGGGTATCATTGCCGGCCGTGGTGTATTTCTGCCGATAGCCCTGCCCGACCATCTTGAACAGATAGCCGTATTCGAAGGCCTTCAGCGCCTCGATGTTGTCGACCTCTTGCATGCAGATGATGTCGGCACGGGTGGCGGCGATCGCCAGCGCGGTGAGCTGGCGCGTGTCGTCGGACTGCGCAATGGCACGCGCCTGCTCCAGCATCTTGTACTC
>NZ_RZOT01000274.1:0-7815 GCF_003999085.1 Mesorhizobium sp. M4A.F.Ca.ET.090.04.2.1 | reverse complement strand
GTGCTCAACGGCCTCAGGTCGCGCGTGGCGCTGCAGGTCGACGGCGGCCTGCGCACCGGGCGCGACGTCATCATCGGCGCGCTGCTCGGCGCCGACGAGTTCGGCTTCTCGACCGCGCCGCTGATCGCGGCCGGCTGCATCATGATGCGCAAGTGCCACCTCAATACCTGCCCGGTCGGCGTGGCGACGCAGGACCCGGTGCTGCGCAAGCGCTTCAAGGGCACGCCCGAGCACGTCATCAACTTCTTCTTCTATGTGGCGGAAGAGGTGCGCGCGCTGCTCGCCGAAATGGGCTTCACCCATCTCGACCAGATCATCGGCGACACCGATCTTCTGGAGAAGCGCGACGTAATCCAGCACTGGAAGGCGCGCGGGCTCGATTTCGGCAAGATGTTCTTCAAGCCGGACGCGCCGCACGAGGCGGTGCACTGGACCGAGCGCCAGAAGCATCCGATCGACGACGTGCTCGACCGCAAGCTGATCGAGCTGGCCAAGCCGGCGCTGGAAGCCAAGCAGGCCGTCTCCATCGAGCTGCCGATCCGCAACGTCGACCGTTCGGCGGGCGCGATGCTGTCGGGCGAAGTGGCCAAGCGCTTCAAGCACAAGGGGCTGCGCGAGGACACGATCCAGGTGAAGCTTACCGGCACCGCCGGCCAATCCTTCGGCGCCTTCCTGGCGCGGGGCGTCTCGTTCGAGCTGGTCGGCGCCGGCAATGACTATGTCGGCAAGGGCCTGTCGGGCGGCCGTATCGTCATCCGCCCGCCAGAAGAGGCCAAGATCGTCGCGGCCGAATCCATCATCGTCGGCAATACGGTGCTTTACGGCGCCACCGAGGGCGAAGCCTATTTCGCCGGCGTCGCCGGCGAGCGCTTCGCGGTGCGCAATTCGGGCGTCGCGGCAGTCGTCGAAGGCGTCGGCGACCATGGCTGCGAATACATGACCGGCGGCATCGTCGTCGTGCTCGGCAAAACGGGGCGCAACTTCGCCGCCGGCATGTCGGGCGGCGTCGCCTATGTGCTCGACGAGAAGGGCGATTTCGCCGAACGCTGCAACATGGCGATGGTCGAGCTGGAGCCGGTCCCCGAGGAAGACGACCTCATGGAGAAGCTGCTGCATCACGGCGGCGATCTGGACCACAAGGGTCGCGTCGACGTCTCCGGCGACATGACCAGCCATGACGAGGAGCGGCTCTACCAGCTGATCTCGAACCACGTGCATTTCACGGGCTCGGCGCGCGGCCGTGAAATCCTCGACAACTGGGCGGCGTTCCGGCCGAAATTCCGCAAGATCATGCCGGTCGAGTATCGCCGCGCGCTGATCGAGATGGAACGCATGCGCATGAGCGTGGCGGCCGAATAAGCATTGGACGGGCCGGAGAGATGGATCTCCGGCCGCCATCCTCACCAACAATCCTGACCCCGGACTGCGGTTGCCATGGCGGCCTTATGGGGTTAACGGGTGCGCCGACAAGTGCGTGCCTTCGGACAGCAGGGACTGGACTATGGGCAAGGTAACAGGGTTTCTTGAGATCGACCGGCAGGTGCACAAGTACCAGCCGGCCTCCGACCGCATCCGGCATTTCCGCGAATTCACGCTGCCGATGTCGGACAAGGAGGTCGAGAAGCAGGCCGCGCGCTGCATGGATTGCGGCATTCCGTTCTGCCACGGGCCGACCGGCTGCCCGATTCACAACCAGATCCCCGACTGGAACGACCTCGTCTACAATGGCGACTGGGACAATGCGATCCGCAACCTGCATTCGACCAACAACTTCCCGGAATTCACCGGCCGCATCTGCCCGGCGCCTTGCGAGGAAGCCTGCACGCTGAACCTCGAGGACATTCCGGTCGCCATCAAGACGGTCGAGCAGGCGATCGCCGACAAGGCCTACGAAACCGGCCATATCCGGCCCTATCCGCCGGAGAAGAAGACCGGCAAGCGCGTCGCCGTCATCGGCTCCGGCCCGGCCGGCATGGCGGCGGCCCAGCAGCTCGGCCGCGCCGGCCATGACGTGCACGTCTACGAGCGCGAGAGTCGTCCGGGCGGGCTGATGCGTTACGGCATCCCGGACTTCAAGATCGAGAAGCACTATATCGACCGGCGCATCGAGCAGATGCAGGGCGAGGGCGTCACCTTCCACTGCGGCGTCAATGTCGGCGTCGACAAGCCCGTGGCCGAACTGCTCGCCGAATATGACGCGGTGCTCTATTGCGGCGGCTCGGAAATGCCGCGCGCCGCCAACATACCGGGCGACGACCTCGGCGGCGTGCATGACGCCATGCCCTATCTGGTGCAGCAGAACCGCCGTGTCGGCGGCGAGCCGATCCAGTCGGTGGCGTGGCCCTCGCATCCGATCATCGCCAGCGGCCAGCATGTCGTCGTCGTCGGTGGCGGCGACACCGCGTCCGACTGCGTCGGCACCGCCTTCCGCCAAGGCGCGGTGCGCGTCACCCAGCTCGACATCCGCCCGCAGCCGCCGGAGAAGGAAGACAAGCTCGCCGTCTGGCCCTACTGGGCGACCAAGATGCGCACCTCGTCCTCGCAGGCCGAGGGCGCCGAGCGCGAATTCCAGGTGGCGACGCTTGAATTCATCGGCGAGGACGGCCAGCTGACCGGCGTCCGCTGCTGTGAGGTCGACGAGAAGCGCAAGCCGATCGCCGGCACCGAATTCGTCATCCGCGCCGATCTCGCCTTCATCGCCATCGGCTTTGCCGGGCCGGCCGCCACCGGCGTGGCGAGCGAGCTGGATGGACAGATGAGGATCGTCACCGACAGCCGCCGCTCGAAGAATGTCGAGGCCAATGACCGCGACTACAAGACCAGCGTCGAAAGGCTTTACGCGGCGGGCGACGTGCGCCGTGGCCAGTCGCTGGTGGTGTGGGCGATCCGCGAGGGCCGCCAGGCGGCGCGCTCGATCGACGAGGCGCTGATGGGATCGAGCGTTTTACCTCGTTAAGGGTTGATAGCCGTCGTCGTATCCGGTGTCGCGGCTGACGTTGCGGGCTGGGTTTTCGGCGGCCAGGAGAAATCGTCGGCGCGGCCGGGCGAGGCAGCGGGCGCCTTGCCCTCGATGACGAGTTTCTCGCCAGGTAAATTCGGATTCGCCTTGGCGGGCGCCGCCGCGCCGAGAAGCTCGGAGCCGCCGTCCAGCGCCGGATCGCCGAGCAGCATCGGCACGGTGCGGTCGATCACGATCGGAGCGGCATTGGCCGCCGGCGCTTCGACCGGGGCGCCGGCCGGCGCGGAGACCGTTGTCACGCTTCCGGGCGCGGCCAGCCCGAGGATCTTGGCCAGCGGCTTTTCGGTGTAGAAGGCAAGCTTGCGCTTGCCGGCCTTCGAGACATTGATGCCGTCGTCCGAGCGCAGCCGCACAGCCTGGCCGTTGATGTCGGGGCCGGTGGTGACGAAAGCGCCGTTCTCGTCGACGAAACCGTCCCAGACATCGACGAACTCGCCGCCATGCTTTTCGGCGGCCGAGCGGTAGATGTCGTTGAAGGCCAGCATGTCCGAAGTCATCTTCGGCAACCGGAAGGCCGGCATGCCGACCCACAGGAACGGCACCTTGGCCTCCGCAATGGCCTTGCCCAGCGCATCGGTGCGGCGCTCATATTCCTTGGTCCAGTTCTCGGATCGCGGCTGTTCGCGCACGTCGCCGACCTTCATCTGCTGGCGGTCGTTGGAGCCGAGCATGACGACGACGACCGATGGTTTCTCGGTCTCGATCAGCGTTTTGATCTGTTCTGGCCAGTTGTAGAAATCATCGCGCACGAAGCCGGAAGAGCCGTTGCTGCGCACCGCGATCCTGACGCCGGCGTTTTCGGCGAAGGCGGTGTCCAGGCCCTCGCCGAGACCGCTCGCCATGAAATCGCCGACCACAAGCACGACGCGGGCATCCGGCGTCTTCTCGACGATCGGCGTCTGTGGCACTGCCGGGAGGCGCGGCTTGGATTTCCTGGTCTTTGCCTTCGGCCTTGCCTTCTGGATGTCGAGCGGCGGCTCGATGCGCTCGCTGCGGCGCGGGAACAGCAAGTCACGCAGCGACCAGCCGCGGCTCTGCTCCTCCTGCGCCATGGCGGGCGTGTGGAAGGCGCTGGCCGCGGCCACCATCAGGACGCCAAGGGCCAGGATCAGGATCGGCGTGCGACGAACGATCGCCCGTATGCGCCCAGCCGAAACCAATCACTTCCTCCGTCCCTGAAGCGGTCCTATTTCTTGCGGAGCCATTTGAGCACTTCCATGCTCGGATAGCCATCCTGGGTCAAGCCGGCCTTCGCCTGGAAGGCCATGATGGCGGCTTTCGATCCCTCGCCGATCTTGCCGTCGAACTTGCCGTCATAGTAGCCGTGCTCGGAAAGCCGTTGCTGCAGTTCCTGCCGCTCCTCGAAGCTCAGCTTGGTGAAGGGCCGTTTCCAGTCCTGCACCAGGCCGCTGCCACCAGCGATCTCGTCGGCAAGAAGGCCCACGGCGAGCGCGTATTTGTCGGCGTTGTTGTAGGCCTTGATGACCGAGAAATTCTTGATCATCAGGAAGGCTGGCCCACCGCGGCCGTCGGGCACTTTCAGCGTCGCCTTGTCGGAGCCGTTCTTGAACGGCTTGCCGTTGGCCCTGACGACGCCAAGCGCCTGCCATTGCGCCAGCGTCTTCGAGCCGGCGGGAAGCTTGCCGGCCGGCAGGACGACCTCGTAGCCCCAGGTCTTGCCGGCCTGCCAGCCGTTCTTCCTCAGCAGATTGGCGGCCGTCGCCAGCGCATCGGGGATCGAGTTCCAGATGTCGCGCTTGCCGTTGCCGTCCATGTCGACGGCATAATGCTGGTAGCTGGTCGGGATGAACTGGGTGTGGCCCATGGCGCCGGCCCACGAGCCGCTGAGATGGCTTTCGTCGATGTCGCCGCTCTGCAGGATCTTCAACGCCGCGATCAGCTGGGTGCGGGCGAATTTCGAACGCCGCGGGTCGGCATAGCCAAGTGTCGCCAGCGAGCGGATGACATTGCGCATGATGTCGTTGCGCTTGAGGATCTCGCCATAGTTCGATTCCATCGACCAGATGGCGAGCAGGATGTTGCGGTCGACGCCGAACCGCGCCTCGATCCTGTCCAGCCACGGCTTCCATTTCCTGGCCATCTGCTGGCCGACGGCGACCGACTGGTCGTGCACGCGGTTGTCGAAATAGTCCCAGGCGGGTGCCGTGAACTCGGGCTGGGTGCGGGCCTTTTCCAGCACCACCGGATCGACATCGGTGATGTTCCTGAAGGCCTGGTCGTAGATCGCACCGGAGACGCCGCTCTGCACCGCCGTGGCGCGGAAGCTGGCAACCCATTGCCGGAATCCGGCATCGGCGAAAGCAGGTCCCGCGGGCATCAGCAGGGTAAGCGACAGGCTGGCCGCCGTCACGACGCTTGCGAGGCGCTTTGCGGTGCTGCGAACGGACATCTGTTCCTCCTTCTTCATGTCAGGAAGATCATTCATCGCCGAACCCGGTTAGTATTTAGTTTACCATAGGTGGGGTCGGGAACGAAAAGACGCGACGATGCTTTACGCACTGCAAGTTTTGTAACCCGGTGTTCTTTACGTCTCGATTCCGGCGCGAAAATGTCTCAGAACGGGATTGCGGAGCAGGCAATCAAACGGATAATTGGCAGCATGAAGAGAGTTCGCAAGGCAGTCTTCCCGGTCGCTGGTCTCGGCACGCGGTTCCTTCCCGCCACCAAGGCAATTCCCAAGGAAATGCTGACGGTCGTCGACCGGCCGGTCATCCAGTATGTGGTCGATGAAGCCCGGGATGCCGGCATTGAGCATTTCATTTTCGTCACCGGCCGCAACAAGGCGGTCATCGAAGACCATTTCGACGTCCAGTTCGAGCTCTACGACACGCTTGCCCAACGCGGCAAGGACGACCAGCTTGCCCGACTGCAGCGGCTGCAGCCGGCGCCGGGCCAGACCAGCTTCACTCGCCAGCAGGTACCGATGGGGCTTGGCCATGCCGTCTGGTGCGCGCGCGAACTGGTCGGCGACGAACCGTTTGCGCTCCTCCTGCCCGACATGATCATGCAGTCGGAAAAGAGCTGCATGAAGGACATGGTCGAGCTCTATGCCGAGACCGGCAACAACATCATCGCGGTGCAGGAGTGCGATCCGGCCGAAGCGCATAAATACGGCATCGTCGGCCGCGGCGAGGACACGCATCACGGCTTCCGCATCACCGGCATGGTCGAGAAGCCGAAGGCGGGCACCGCGCCCTCGAACCTGTTCATCAACGGCCGCTATATCCTGCAGCCGGAGATTTTCGGCATCCTCGAAGGCCAGGAACGCGGCGCCGGCAACGAGATCCAGCTCACCGACGCGATGCTGAGGTTGGAGAAGCGGCAGCCCTTCTACGGCTACCACTACCGGGGCCGAACCTTCGATTGCGGCTCGCCGGAAGGCTTCGTCGAGGCCAATGTCGCCTTCGCGCTGTGGCGCAACGACATGAATGCCAGCATGGCCGGCGTCATCCGCACGCTGCTGGATGAGGTGCAGCCGTCGGCGCGGCGCGGCGCCGCATTCTAGGGCGTATCGATATTCAGGCCGGCCTGGCCTGAATTCCGGCACGTCCTCAGCGCTGCACCTTCAGCCCCAGGAAGACGCTGTTGGCGACATAGTCGCGGCCGGGCAGGTTGCTGGTCAACTTCTCCGTCCTGACCCTTGTGGTGAGGCCGGCATAGCGGTTGAGCCACCATGTCAGCCCGGCCTCGGCGCTCAAGATCAGGTCATGGCCGTCGGATCCGGTATAGTCGCGCCAGTCGAGGCCAAGCGCTGAATTCGCCGTCAGATTGGCGCGGATCCGCCGCTCACCGGTAAGCCGGCCCGAGTAGAGGACATCGCCACTTTCCCCAGCCGTCGTCGTGCTCTCGATGGTGGTCCTGCCCGTGAGCCCGACGATGGTGCCGCGCTCGGGCGACCATTTGAGATCGGCGTTGACGTACGGTCCCGCGTTGGCCGGCAGACGGTCGTCATCGATCGCTTCGCGCAGCCAGCCGACGGAGAATTCGCCCGACAGCTTGTCGTCCATGTCGAGTTCGAGGCCGGCGCGCGCGCCGAGCCTGGTCGAGGAGCGTTCGTACAAGTTGCTGTCGAGGCGCAGATCATATATCCGTCGCCCGGCCTCCACCTCGACAAAAGGCGTGATGGCCGGTGAAACCTCGTAGCCGGTACGCAAGGTAGCGCTGTAGAGCGTCGAATCGCGGTCCCTCTGCGACAGCGTGGTGCCGTCCGAAAGGTTGGCGTCGCCGAAGAAGTCATGCGTGATCGCGCCAGTCAGCGCGTAGCGCATCTTGCCGGCATCCTTCTCGATGGCGAGGCTGCCGTCGACGGTCTGTCGCAGCGGCTGCGAGGTGACGCCGGCGATGGCATCCGGCGAGGAGGCTGATTCAGGCACCGCCTCGTAGCCGAGCTTGGCGATGGCGCGCAGCTCGTTGTCGAGGTCGACGTTGAGCTGGCCTTCGATGCGGCCTTGCGCATCGTTGATCTTCTGGCCCGAGACCGTGTTGCGGAAAATGCCGTAGCCGTCGATTGTGGCCGAGTTCTCGCGCCAGTCGGACGCAGCGGTGAAGCGCAGCGCCGTCTCCGACAGCAGCGCCGATTTGCCGCCGCTACTGGCATCGGCGTTGGACGTCGCGGTGAGGCCCTGCTCGAGCGTCGGCTTGAACACGAAGGTGCCGACCTTGATGCCTGTGGCGGCGAAGGGGTCGTCCTCGGGCTTGATTTTCTGGCCTTCGATCGATGCGGTGCGCTCCGCGCCCGGATCGAGCTTCTGCCTGTCGACGCTGTCGACGGTGAC
>NZ_RZOT01000273.1:0-7849 GCF_003999085.1 Mesorhizobium sp. M4A.F.Ca.ET.090.04.2.1 | reverse complement strand
GTCGCAGGCCGCGCCCGCCGCCTTGAAGATGAAGAAATTGCCGGCGACGCCGCGCCGCTTGCCCCGCTGGTCGCGCGGCGCAGAGGCCACGTCGTCGGTGGTCAGCACCGTGCGCACCTCGATGTCGTCCATCGCCGCCATCTCGGCCGCCATGTCGAAATTCATCACGTCGCCGGCATAGTTGCCGTACATGAACAGGACGCCAGCGCCGCGGCTCACCGCCTTGGCGCATTCGAGGATCGGGTCCGGCGGCGGCGAGGCAAAGACATTGCCGACCGCCGCGGCATCCGCCAGCCCCTTGCCGACGAAGCCGAGAAAGGTCGGCTCGTGGCCCGAGCCGCCGCCGATGACCAGCCCGACCTTGCCTGGCCGTGGCCCGTCGCGGGCGATGATCGAGCGCGGGCTGCCGTCCACGCTCCTGAGGTGGCGAGGATGCGCGGCCAGTATTCCTTCCAGCATCTCGTCGACGGAACGGTTGCCGTCGTTGATGATCTTCTTGGTCTGCACCGGCATGCTCCCGATCTCGGTTTTTTCGCGATATTAGAGGCTGTTACCGGGATTGCCACCCCGGCAACCGCGCCTCAAGCCGCGATCTTTTCCCGCGCCGCACTTATCTCAACGCAGGCCTTGGCCGCTTCCTTGCCCTTGACCTGGAAGTGCTCGAAGAAGAAGCGGTGGTGCTCGGCGCTGTCGTGATAATTGTGCGGCGTCAGCACCGCCGAAAGCACCGGCACGCCGGTCGCGAGCTGCACGGTCATCATGCCGTCGAGGACGGCGCCGGCGACGAAATCGTGCCGGTAGATGCCGCCATTGACGACGAAGGCGGTGCCGAGGATCGCGGCATAGCGGCCGGTCTCGGCGAGGGTCTTGGCATGCAATGGGATCTCGTAGGCGCCGGGCACGTCGAAGACATCGACGGCGAAGCGGCCGCCGCCGAGAACGGCAAGCTCCGCCTCGAACGCAGTGACGCACTGGTCGACGATGTCGGCATGCCAGCGCGCCCGAATGACGGCGACGCGAACGATTTCATAGTCTTTTGGGGAATGCTGATTCATGGGTCCATCCTTCCGTTTCGAACCAGAATCAGGACGCACGATACGAAAACCCGGCCCGCGCGAGCGGCCCGTCCTTCCGTTCGTTCTCTTTCATCCGGACTGTGACCGTCGGCTCCGGAATCACACCGGATCTGCTGACCTTCCCTTCCGGGAAGCGCTCGCGGGCTTGAGCCGAGGCTCTTACCGCCGGTGGGGACTTTCACCCCGCCCTGAGAACTTTAACGGTGAAGCTATGGAGGGGGAGGGCGGCGCTGTCAATTAGCGCCGTCGCCGCAGCTGCCAATCTTCCTCCTTGTGGCTAACCACGCTCCGGGAACATCGCCTTCAGCCCCTCGCGCGAGGCCTTGGCGACCCCGCGCTCGGTGATCAGGCCGGTGACAAGCCGCGCCGGCGTGACGTCGAAGGCCGGGTTTGCCGCGGGCGTCGCTTCCGGCGAGACGCGCACCTGCGCGATCTCGCCCTTGGCGTTCTTGCCCCAGACCAGCGACACCTCGTCGCCGGAGCGCTCCTCGATCGGGATTTCCGCAAGCCCGTCGCCCACCGTCCAGTCGATGGTCGGAGAGGGCAGCGCGACATAGAACGGCACGTCGTTGTCGGAAGCGGCGAGCGCCTTGAGATAGGTGCCGATCTTGTTGCAGACGTCGCCGTCCGCGGTGGTGCGGTCGGTGCCGACGATCACCATGTCGATCTGGCGACGCTGCATCAGATGGCCGCCGGCATTGTCGACGATCAGCGTGTGCGGCACGCCGTGGCCGGCCATCTCCCAGGCGGTCAGCTGGGCGCCCTGATTGCGCGGCCTGGTCTCGTCGACATAGACATGGACCGGAATGCCGGCCTCGGTTGCCAGATATATTGGCGCGGTTGCGGTGCCGTAATCGACCGTCGCCAGCCAGCCGGCGTTGCAATGGGTCAGGATGTTGACCGTCTCTCCCGGTGCTTTTCGCGCCGCGATTTGCTTGATGATGGCAAGCCCGTTCTCGCCGATGGCGCGGTTCAGCCCGACATCCTCGTCCGCGATCTCGGCGGCGCGCCGATAGGCGGCCCCGGCCCGCTCGGCCGGCGGCAGCGGCTTCAGAACCCGCCGCATCTCGTCAAGCGCCCAGCGCAGGTTGATCGCCGTCGGGCGTGTCGCGTGCAGTGTCTCCCAGACGGCGTCGAGCGCCGCATCCGACGGGTCGTTTTCCATCTGGATGGCGACGCCATAGGCGGCGGTGACGCCGATCAGCGGCGCGCCGCGCACCCACATGTCGCGGATCGCGGTGGCGATACCGGCAACGGTGCCGATCGTCTCGATGCGGAACTCATGCGGCAGCCAGCGCTGGTCGATGATCTCGACCGAGCGGCCGTCATCGCTCAGCCAGATGGTGCGGTAGTGGCGGTCGCCGACGTTCAAAGCTGCTCTCCTGTTCGATCAGCGCGGCCAGGCTGTTGACCTCGTCGATGCTGTAAATCTGGCGCCGGTTGACGGCGAGATGGCGGCCGAACTTCAGTGCCTTTGCTTCGCATGTGGCGCGCAGATCCTGATCGGCAATGGCATCGAAATCGGCATTGTGGGCGAGGCCGAGGATGCGCCGGTGCACCTCGATGCCGGCAAAGCCGAGCAGGTCGGTCCAGATCGAGTGCAGCATGTGGTCGAGCGCCTGCTCGGCGCCGAGCAGATCGCCTTGATCCTCGAACAGGCTTCTGTGGTAGAGCATGCCGGTGCGCTCGGTCCGCCACAGATGCGAGAACTCGGCGCGGAACACGGCCCAGGTTTCGTCGGTGACCCCGAGCAGGTAGGCGCGCATGGCGTCGCGCCTGCCTTTGTCTTCATGGCCGCGCTGCGAGAAGAATGACATCCAGAAATTGGCGAGCAGCATGCCAACGTCGAAGGCGATCGGGCCATAGAAGGCGAACTCCGGATCGATCATCCGGGTTTCGGTATCGGTGACCATGATCGAGCCGGAATGCAGGTCGCCATGCAAGAGCGTCTCGGCGTTGGCGGCGAACAGATGTTTCAGCCGCTGCGCCTCGACCTTGAGGTCGCGGTCGGCGCGCAGCTCGGCGACCAGGCCGTCGAGCTGCGGCGACGTATGCCGGTTCAGCTTGGCGTCGAAATAGGGATCGGTGAACACCAGGTCCTCGGTGATGCCGCATAGCTCGACATTGTCGGCGAACAGCGCCAAATCGGCTTTGCGGTCCTTGGTCGGCATATGCAGGTCGGAGCCGCGGAACAGGGTGCGGGCCATGAACAGGCCGATGTCGCGGGCGATGTTCGGCAGTTGCCGGCCTTCGATCAGCGCCCGCCGCAGGATGATGTGCGGCGGCGCCAGATATTCCATGACGATCAGCGCCTGGGCCTCGTCGAAATGGTGGATCGACGGCACCGAGCCGGGCGCTCGGCGCTCCTGCCTGGTCAGCGCGTGATACTCGAAGAAGGAGCGCTTCAGCGGCAGCGGCCAGCTGTCGCCGACCAGCCGCACATAGGGCAGGGCCTGCTTGACGACGACCGCGCCTTCGTCGCCCTCGACGATAAACACCAGGTTGAGATTGCCGTCGCCGACCTCACGCACCTTCCAGCGCCGGGCATCCTTGCCGATCTGCGCGGTGACGGCCTCATTGGCGCCGAGGCGCGCCGGCAGCGTTTCGACCGATAGTGCTTCGAACGGCAGTTTCTGCGTCATCATCATCCTCTCGCTTATGCGCTCCGAACATAAAGGAGGCATGGCGGCGGGGCCAAGCTAGGAAGCATGCTGGCAATTGTCAATCGTGTTGACAATTGCCGATATAGCCCATAGCGTCGGGGTCAGGGAGGAATGAATGGGCACTGGTGCCGTGTTCCGCGTGGACGGCCTAAGGAAGTCCTTTGGCCATATCGAGGTGCTTGGCGGCATCTCGCTCGACTTGCATGCGGGCGAAGTCACCGTGCTGATGGGCGCCAACGGCGCCGGCAAATCCACCCTGGTCAAGATCGTCAGCGGCGTCTACGAGCTCGGCGGCGGCACGATGCATCTCGCCGGCGAGGACTTCGCGCCGAACACGCCGGCCGAGGCGATCCGCGCCGGCGTCGTCACCGTGCATCAGAACATCAATGACGGCGTCGTCGCCGACCTCGACGTCGCCACCAATCTGACGCTGGACCGCCTGAGCGGCAGCGGCGTGCCGACCTTCTTCAATGCCGGCCGGGTGCGCCGCGAGGCCAGGGCCGTCGCCGATCGCATGGGGCTCGCCATCGACCTCAAGGCCCGGGTCAGCGATCTCTCGCTGGCAGACCGGCAGATGGTGGCGATCGCGCGGGCCATGGCGCACCGGCCGAAAGTGCTGATCCTCGACGAGCCGACCTCGTCGCTGTCCAGCGCCGAGGCCGACCGGCTGTTCCAGCTCATCGACCGGCTGCGCGAGCAAGCGGTGGCGATCCTCTACATCTCGCATCGCATGTCCGACATCCGCCGGCTCGCCGACCGCATCGTCTCGATGCGCGACGGCGTGGTGAGCGGCCTGTTCGACACCAAGCCGCTCGACTATGAGGGCGCCGTCAACGCCATGCTCGGCCGCAAGATCCATCTCGACCTGGTGGTCGCGAGAAGCTCGGCGCGCGCTGTCTTCAACACGGAAGGCCTGCGGATCGCGCAAGGGTCGAAGCCGATCTCGATGACGCTCGGCGCCGGCGAGGTGGTCGCGATCACCGGCTTGGTCGGCGTCGGCAAGACGGCGCTGGCCGAAACCCTGTTCGGTGTGCGCCGGCCGCTGTCCGGAACCATGACCATGGACGGCAAGCCCTATGCGCCGGCATCGGCAGGCGAGGCGATCGCGGCCGGCGTTTTCCTTGTTGCCAAGGACCGCGTCACCAGCGGCATCGTCGGCGGCTTCAACATCGAGCGCAACATCAGCCTGCCGTTCCTCAAGCGCATGTCAGGCTTCGGCATCATGAAGCGGCGCGCCGAACGCATCGTCGCACGCCGGCAGATCGACGAGCTCGCCATCGTCTGCCGTTCGGAGAAGGATGAGCTTTCCGCACTTTCGGGCGGCAATCAGCAGAAGGTGATGGTCGGCCGCTGGATGTCGCAGGATGCAAAACTGTTCATCCTCGACGAACCGTTTCAGGGCGTCGACATCTCGGCCCGGCGCGACATCGCCGCCAAGCTCCGAGCGAGCGCCGACGGCCGCGCCACGCTGCTCTTCGTCACTGAGCTCGACGAGGCGCTGGAGACGGCCGACCGCATCCTGGTCATGTCGGAGCAGACGATCGTCGGCGAACACAGGAACGAAGACATCGATCTCGAGCGGCTGCTTGCCGAAGTGGCGGGCGGCCCGCTGCACAGCGCGGCGTGAGATCATGGACAGGAATGGAGCAGGGATGCGTTGGACTGACATGGCAACGGCGCCGGAGAGCGCTGCATGATGTTGCGTGACCATGCCATCCGCTACGGCTTCATCGTCCTTCTGTTCGGTCTCATCGCCTATTTCGCGGTCGCCGCCGACGGTTTCGTGTCGCCGCAGAGCGCGGTCTTCATCTTCCAGTCCGTCGCCATCACTGGCGTGCTGGCGCTCGGCGTCACGGCTACCTTGGTGGTCGGCGGCTTCGACCTGTCGATCGGCTCGGTGGCCACCAGCGCCATGATGGCGGCCGCCTATGTCATGGTGGTGCTGGAACAGAACGCCGTCGTCGCGGTCGTCGTCTGCCTGCTGATCGGCGCCGCCGTCGGCCTGATCAACGGCTGGCTGATCGTCTACATGCGGGTGCCCGACCTGCTCGCCACGCTCGGCATGATGTTCCTGCTCGTCGGCCTGCAGCGCATCCCAACCGAAGGCCGCTCGATCGCCACCGGCATGACCATGCCCGACGGCTCGGTCGCCAACGGCAAGTTCGGCGAAGCCTTCCTGGCGCTCGGACGCCATCGCTTCGATTTCTTCGTGCCCAACCTCGTTCCGGTGTCGGTCGTGGTGCTGATTGTGCTGGCGCTGCTGATCTGGTTCTTCCTCGAATACACGCGCTTCGGCCGCATGATGTATGCCGTCGGCAGCAATGAGCGCGCGGCCGAACTCGCCGGCGCGCCGGTCAAGGCTTACAAGATCTGGGCCTATGTCATTTCGGGCGTCTTTGCCGCGATCGGCGGCATCCTGCTCGCCGCCCGGCTTGGCCGTGGCGACATTGCCTCAGGCAACAATCTGCTGCTCGACGCGGTGGCGGCCGCGCTCATCGGCTACGCGGTGCTTGGCGCGGCCAAGCCAAACGCCTTCGGCACGGCCGTCGGCGCGGTCTTCGTAGGGGTACTGCTACAGGGCCTGACGATGATGAACGCGCCCTACTACACGCAGGATTTCGTCAAGGGCGGCGTTCTCGTCGTCGCCCTTGTCTTCACCTTCGCCCTTTCCGGCAGGGGCGGGAGATAGGTTCGACCGGTCAAAACAGTGGAGGAAAACGACATGAACATCACAAGAAGACTTCTGGGGAAGGTGGCGCTCGGGCTTGCGGGCGCCACGATGCTGATGCAGGTCCCGGCTCTTGCCGCCGACAGACCGGCGCCGTTCGACAAGCCCGGCGTCAAGATCGCGCTGGTGCGCTATCTGTCGACCGGCGACTTCTTCCAGGCCTATCTCTCGGGCGTCGAGGCGCAGGCCAAGGCGCTTGGCGTCGACCTGCGCGTGCTCGACAGCCGCCAGGACGCCGCCCTTCAGGCCGACATGGTCGACCAGGCCATCGCGCTCGGCGTGCAGGGCATCATCATCCAGCACGGCCTGACGGAATCGATGAAGGATGCCGCGCAGCGCGCGGTCGACGCCGGCATCAAGGTCGTCGCTTTCGACGTCAATGTCGAGAACCCGAAGATCCCGCAGATCGAGCAGTCCGACCGCGACCTTGCCCGTCTCGCGCTAGAGCAGGCGGTCACGGACAATGGCGACAGCTGGACGGCCGGCTATGTCTACGTCGCCGGCATCGCGCCGCTCGACCGCCGCAACGAGACCTGGGTCGACGTGAAGAAGAAGCATACGGGCATCAACGAGGTCGCCATGTTCGGCACGCTCGACAACCCGATTGCCAACTCCGTCGCCAACCAGGCACGCTCGGTGCTGTCGGCGCATCCCGACATAAAGGTAATGTTCGCCCCCTATGACGAATTCGCCAAGGGGGTGAAGATCGCCGTCGACGAGGCGGGTCTGAACAAGGCCGTCAAGATCTACTCGGCCGACATCTCGACCTCTGACATCTCCGCGATGCGCGAGCCGGACAGCGCCTGGGCCGCCACCGCAGCCACCAACCCGGCCGTCGTCGGCCAGGTCTCGGTGCGCGCGCTGGCGCAACTGCTCGCCGGCGAGGATCCCGGCCACAACGTCATCGTGCCGCCGACGCTGATCACCCAGAAGGAGCTCGTCGACAAGGACATCAAGAACATGGAGGACCTGTCGGCCAAGCTGCCGCAGTTCGCCCATGCCGATGTCGCCATGCCGGCCTGGATGCCGAACCCGAACGCCAAGTAGTTCTGGTCTAGGCGCGTCGCCTCTGATGGCATTGATGCGACGCGCTTCCGACTCCCAACTGCTGCACGCTTTTGGCGACATTAGCAACGTTGGCGCCGCCCCTCATCCGCCTGCCGGCACCTTCTCCCCGTAAACGGGGAGAAGAGAGCTGGCCGCGCCCGCAGCGCAATTTTCTGCAACGTTTATGGTTGGCGAAATCGCCGGCGAAGGTGTCCAGCCGATAGATGGGTAACAGTTTGAACCGGATACATAGGTAACAGTTCTCCCCCTATTTGTCCGCTGCAGCGCCAAGCGGATTGGTTAGCGCGGCGCTGCAGCGGACAAGCGTCATACGC
>NZ_RZOT01000272.1:0-7854 GCF_003999085.1 Mesorhizobium sp. M4A.F.Ca.ET.090.04.2.1 | reverse complement strand
GTGTTGGCGTCGCCGATCTTCGAGGCCACCTTCGATGGAGCGGCCGGGCTGGTGAGGCGCTGGCTTCCGCAAGGTTCGTAAACAGCGCTTGCCAAATCAATAAGTATCGACTTATGCTTCTGCCATGATCGAGGCAGAGATTTTCCGCGCGCTGGCCGACCCGACACGGCGCGCCGTCTACGAGCGGCTGGTCGCCAGCGAGATGACCGTGTCGGAGCTGCGCATCGGCATGACGGTGTCGCAGCCGGCGGTGTCGCAGCATCTGGCGGTGCTGCGCGGCGCAGGCCTGGTGGTCGAGCGGCGCGCCGGCCGCAATGCCTATTACCGCGCAGCGCCGGAAGGGCTCGAGCCGCTGCTCGGTTGGATCGAGCGCTACCGCGCGTTCTGGCCGGAACGCATCGAGAAACTGAAGACAGTTTTGAAGGGAATGGACCAATGACGGCAACCGAACGTCCTCCTGCCGATGCGTCGCTCAACTTCGAATGCGAGCTTACCGATCCGCCTGAAAAAGTCTGGCGCGCGCTGACCGAAGCGGAATTGCTGGCGGCCTGGATGATGCCGAACGACATCACTCCCGAAGTGGGCAGCCGTTTCGCCTTTGACGGGCCAGAGGCGCCGATCGAGTGCGAAATCCTCGAAGCCGAGCCCGGCAGGCTGCTGCGCTATTCCTGGCGCGAGCGGCCAAGCAAAGGCAATGGCGGACGGCAAGTGCCGCTCGACGGCCGATTGGACAGCATCGTCACCTTCACGCTCGACCCGACGGTTTCCGGCGGCACGCACCTGCGCATCGTCCATGAGGGCTTTGCGCGCATGCCCGCCGTCGCCATGGCCGGTGCCGGTTGCCGGCACGCCTTTGGCGCGGGCGGCACGAAACGGGCGATCGCGGCGAATGCGCCGCAGTTGCGGCGCGCGGCCTGAGCAAGGAACCAAGGGAGAGACGAAATGAGCGGTCTTGCCAATCTGGTGCCGATGGTGATCGAACACTCGAGCCGCGGCGAACGCGCCTTCGACATCTTCTCGCGGCTGCTGCGCGAACGCATCATCTTCATCAACGGAGAGATCAACGACGGTGTGTCGGCGCTGGTCTGCGCCCAGCTTCTGTCGCTGGAATCCGACCATCCCGACAAGGAGATATCGCTCTACATCAACTCGCCGGGCGGCGTGGTGACCAGCGGTTTCGCCATCTATGACACCATGCAGTACATCTCCTGCCCGGTGTCGACCGTGTGCATGGGCTTTGCCGCCTCGATGGCGTCCTTCCTGCTGATGGCCGGTACGCCTGGCCGGCGCATCGCACTGCCCAACGCCAGCATTGTGCTGCACCAGCCGCTCGGCGGCTTCCAGGGCCAGGCGTCCGATATCCAACGTCACGCCGAAGGCATCATGCGCACCAAGCGGCGCATGACCGAGCTCTATGCTCATCATTGCGGCCGCACCTACGAGGAGGTCGAGCGCACGCTCGACCGCGACTATTTCATGACCGCCGAGGAGGCCAAGGCCTGGGGTCTTGTCGACCATGTCTACGACACCCGCAAGAAGGCGGCATGAGGCCGGCACGCGGCAAAGTGATCGCGTGCGGTCTGGCATCGCTTCTGCGCCGCCAATATAGTCCGGCGATGACCAGCAAGCGTTCGTCCAGACTCCTGCGCATCGTCGCCCTCGCGACCGCGAGCATGTTGGCGGGCGCCGCCTTCGCCGATGACAGTTCGACACAGAAGGCTGCTCTGCCCGGCGTGAGCAGCGACTATCGCATCGCCAAGCCCGCCCCGCAGCCCGAGCCCGAGGACGCGCTGCCGGCCAGCGGCAACGGCCAGTTCAAGATCGGCGATACCGATGTCAGGATTTCCGGCAGCATAACCATCGACATGGCGACGGGTGGGATCAGGCCGCCGAGCCATTAAGGTGCTTTGAACGTCGGCGCTGCCGCCGCGTCGTGGAATGCGAGCGCCGCCAGCCGCTGAAATCAGATCTCCGCTTCGCCTTCGAGATAAAACACGCACTGCCCTTCGAGCTCGACACGCTCGCCAACCGCGCGGCACGTGATCTCCCCGCCTCGCTTCGATGCCTGATACGCACGCAACTCTGTCTTGCCGAGGCGCGGAGCCCAATAGGGCACCAGCATGCAGTGCGCGGCGCCGGTCACCGGATCCTCAGGAACTCCTTTCGCTGGAGCGAAGTACCGGCTGACGCAGTCGTACGCTTCATCACCTGCTGCCGTCACGATGACACCGGGTCGGTCCAGACGAGCAATCGCCGCCATGTCTGGCGTAAGTGAGCGCACAGTGCTCGCGCTGTCGAGCACCGCCATGTAGTTGAACGCGTTCACCCAGACTTCAACAGGTTCGACGCCGAGGGCATGCGCGAACCCCGGCGGGACCGCCGCGGCTTTCTCCGACGGGCGCGCCGGAAAGTTCAACACGTAGCCCGCATTCACACGCGTAACCACGAGCGGCCCGCTCTTCGAATGAAACACGACCGACTGACGACCCGGCTCGAGCCGCTCCATCACGACCGCCGCGCTCGCAAGCGTCGCGTGTCCACAAAGCGGCACTTCCGTGACGGGCGTGAACCATCGAAGCCGATAGTCGCTCCCCTCGCGAACGAGAAACGCGGTCTCCGCCAGATTGTTTTCGGCGGCTATGGCCTGCATCACCGCGTCGTCCGGGAAGCTGCCCATCGGCATGACCGCGGCGGGATTGCCGGCAAATCGCCGGTGAGCGAAGGCATCGAGCTGGAAGATGGGTGTACGCATGGGATTGAGATGGATTGAACTCACGGCCCACCAATCGCGCCATGTATCGGTCGACGTTGACGTAGGACGGGTGCGCCATCGGCACCGAGTGCCATCGCTGGCGCAAATTTAAGCCCCGCCGCTGCTTCTACAGTCTGACGGGGCTTTCATGGATCTGAAATCCAACTTTTGCCGGGAGTGTTCTGCCGGCGTTTGATTTCGGATGCTCCGCGGCGTTCAGCCGACGATCCGACTATGGTCTCTGATTGTTGGGAATCGGCAAGTCACGGTTTGTCGGGCAGCGCTCACGCCAAGCCCTGGCACTTATGCCCGCCGCGGCTCCATCATCGTGTGGAGCCTCAAGGGACTGTCCGGTGGCGTCATGCTCCGCTCCTGGGTCCGTTGCGACAATTGTCGTCCGAAGCGCAAATCGCAAAGCCTGCGGCGTCTCGCAGGCCACCTTTGGGTGGCGAGGCCATCGAAAGACGGCCGGCTCCGTTGACCCCCGGACACTGCTCCCGTGAGTCGGAGACGTCAACCGTTGAAAAGCCGATTAACGGAAAATGTGATCACCGGGAGGTTACGTCTAGGTCAGGTCGGGGCGGGATTTCCACACCGCTTTGTCAGGAGCGTGTTCGGCCTTTGTTCTTTCCGCTTGCCCGCCCGCGCGAAAGACGGTTAAACGCTTCTGTCGAGTGTTGTGGCGTCTCTCGACGTGGCGGGAAAACAACCTACATAGGGGATGGCCGGGGAACCCCGCCACTCCAGCAAATTCCAGACCTGAGGCGGCGACCGGCGATGGCCGACCATAAATACCTTTCCATTCGCGGGGCGCGCGAACACAATCTCAAGAACGTCGATCTCGATCTGCCGCGCGACAGCCTGATCGTCATGACCGGCCTGTCAGGTTCCGGCAAGTCGTCGCTCGCCTTCGACACCATCTATGCCGAAGGCCAGCGCCGCTATGTCGAGAGCCTGTCGGCTTATGCCCGCCAGTTCCTCGAGATGATGCAAAAGCCGGATGTCGACCAGATCGACGGGCTCTCCCCCGCCATCTCCATCGAGCAGAAAACGACGTCGAAGAATCCGCGCTCGACGGTCGGCACCGTCACCGAGATCTACGACTATATGCGGCTTCTGTTCGCGCGCGTCGGCATTCCCTATTCGCCGGCCACCGGCCTGCCGATCGAGAGCCAGACGGTCTCACAGATGGTCGACCGCGTGCTGGCGCTGGAGGAAGGCACGCGCCTGTTTCTGCTGGCGCCGATCGTGCGGGGCCGCAAGGGCGAGTACCGCAAGGAACTGCTGGAGCTGCAGAAGAAGGGGTTCCAGCGCGTCAAGGTCGACGGCGTCTTCTACGAGATCGCCGATGTGCCGGCGCTGGACAAGAAGTACAAGCACGACATCGACGTGGTTGTCGACCGCATTGTCGTGCACGGCGACCTGGCGACGCGACTTGCCGATTCCATTGAGACGGCGCTTAAGCTCGCCGAGGGCCTGGCCGTCGCCGAATTCGCCGACAGGCCGCTCGACGCCAGCCTGACTGGTGAGGATTCGGTCAACAAGTCGAAGAACGAGACGCATGAGCGCATCCTGTTCTCGGAGAAATTCGCCTGCCCGGTTTCGGGCTTCACCATTCCGGAGATCGAGCCCAGGCTGTTCTCCTTCAACAATCCGTTCGGCGCCTGCCCGACCTGCGACGGCCTCGGCAGCCAGCGCGCCATCGACGCCAATTTGGTGGTGCCCGACGAGAACCTTTCGCTGCGCGACGGCGCCGTCAGCCCGTGGGCGAAGTCGACCTCGCCCTATTACGCGCAGACGCTGGAAGCGCTGGGCAAGGCCTATGGCTTCAAGCTCGGCGACAAGTTCAAGGATCTTTCCGCCGAAGCGCAGGAGGCGATCCTGCACGGCACCGGCGAGCGCGAGATCACCTTCCAGTACGATGACGGTCTGCGCTCCTACAAGACGACCAAGACCTTCGAGGGCGTCATCCCCAATCTCGACCGGCGCTGGAAGGAGACCGAATCCGCCTGGATGCGCGAGGAGATCGAGCGCTTCATGTCGGCGACCCCCTGCCCCTCCTGCAGCGGCTACCGGCTGAAGCCGGAGGCGCTGGCGGTGAAGATCGCGGGAAAACACATCGGCGAAGTGACCGAGCAGTCGATCCGCAAGGCCGACCAATGGTTCACCGAATTGCCGGCGCAGCTCAACGACAAGCAGAACGAGATTGCGGTGCGCGTGCTGAAGGAGATCCGCGAGCGGCTGCGCTTTCTCAACGATGTCGGCCTCGACTATCTGACGCTTTCGCGCAATTCCGGCACGCTGTCGGGCGGCGAGAGCCAGCGCATCCGGCTCGCGTCGCAGATCGGCTCGGGCCTCACCGGCGTCCTCTATGTGCTGGACGAGCCGTCGATCGGCCTCCACCAGCGCGACAATGCACGCCTGCTCGACACGCTGAAGCACCTGCGCGACATCGGCAACACGGTGATCGTCGTCGAGCATGATGAGGACGCCATCCTGCATGCCGACTATGTCGTCGATATCGGCCCGGCCGCCGGCATCCATGGCGGCGAGATCATCGCGCAGGGCTCGCCGCAGCAGATCATGGCGACGCCGGCCTCGATCACCGGCAAATATTTGTCCGGCGAACTCGAAGTGGCGACGCCTGCCATGCGCCGCGAAGCGAAGAAGAACCGGCGCATCAAGGTCGTCGGCGCGCGCGGCAACAATTTGAAGAACGTCACGGCGGAAATCCCGCTCGGCACGTTCACCGCGGTCACCGGCGTGTCGGGCGGCGGCAAGTCGACCTTCCTGATCGAGACGCTGTTCAAGGCGGCCTCGCGCCGCATTATGGGCTCGCGTGAACATCCGGCCGAGCATGACCGCATCGAGGGGCTGGAGTTCCTCGACAAGGTCATCGACATCGACCAGTCGCCTATTGGACGGACGCCGCGCAGCAACCCCGCCACCTATACCGGCGCCTTCACGCCGATCCGCGACTGGTTCGCGGGTCTGCCGGAAGCCAAGGCGCGCGGCTATCAGCCGGGCCGCTTCTCGTTCAACGTCAAGGGCGGCCGCTGCGAGGCCTGCCAGGGCGACGGCGTCATCAAGATCGAGATGCACTTCCTGCCCGACGTCTACGTCACCTGCGACGTTTGCCACGGCAAGCGCTACAACCGCGAGACGCTCGACGTGCTGTTCAAGGGCAAGTCGATCGCCGACGTGCTCGACATGACGGTCGAGGAAGGCGTCGACTTCTTCGCTGCCGTTCCCGGCGTGCGCGACAAGCTGGAGACGCTGAAGCAGGTCGGCCTCGGCTACATCCATATCGGCCAGCAGGCGACGACGCTGTCCGGCGGCGAGGCGCAGCGGATAAAACTCGCCAAGGAACTGTCGCGCAAGGCGACCGGCAAAACGCTCTACATCCTCGACGAGCCGACCACCGGCCTGCACTTCCACGACGTCGCCAAGCTCTTGGAAGTGCTGCACGAGCTGGTCGACCAGGGCAACACGGTGGTGGTCATCGAGCACAATCTCGAGGTCATCAAGACCGCCGATTGGGTGCTCGACCTCGGCCCCGAAGGCGGCGACGGCGGCGGCGAACTGGTCGCCTCCGGCACACCGGAAGCGATCGTGCGCGAGAAGCGCAGCTACACCGGCCAGTTCCTCAAAGAACTGCTGGAGCGGCGCCCTGGAGGCAAGCGCGAAGCGGCGGAGTGAGTGCGCAAATCGTCAGTGCCTGGAGAGCGTTTGAATGACATTCAGAGAGGCGCTTGCGGCGGATCTCCCCGCCGTCGTCGCGCTAACCACCGCCGCCTATGCGCCCTACACCGCTCTGCTCGGCGCGCCGCCTATGCCGGTCACGGAAGACTATGCGCCACGCATCGAGCGCGGCGAGGTCTGGCTGCTGGAGGGCGGCGCTGAGCTTGCCGGGCTGATCGTGCTCGAGCGCCATGCCGACCATGTCATGATCTTCAGCGTGGCCGTGTCGCCTGCGTTTCAAGGCAAGAAGTTGGGCATCGCGCTGCTCGACTTCGCTGACGAGCAGACACAGTCATGGGGTCTGCCGGAGGTGCGGCTCTACACCAATTCGCGGATGGCGCGGAACATCGCGCTCTATACGGCCTATGGTTTCCGGGAAACGGGTCGCCGGGCCCACCCCTACCGGCCAGGATGGATTGTGGTCGACATGGTCAAGCCGGTCGACCAAGCCGCCTGATAGCCTTTTTGAAACTGGGAGGATGACAATGGCCAGCCAAGGAACGATCCGCTCGGGCATGGGCGGCTGGACGTTCGAGCCGTGGGACACGTCTTTCTATCCTGACAAGCTGTCCAAGGCCAAGCAACTCCAATACGCCAGCCGGCAGGTGCCGAGCATCGAGGTCAACGGCACCTTCTATTCCAGCTTCAAGGAGCCGACCTTCGTCAAATGGGCGAACGAGGCGCCTGACGGTTTCGTCTATTCGCTGAAGGGCAACCGCTTCGTCACCAACCGTCGTGTGCTGGGCGAAGCCGGCGAGTCGATGATGCGTTTCCTCGGCTCCGGCGTTGCCGCGCTCGGCGACAAGCTCGGCCCGATCCTGTGGCAGTTCGCGCCGACGAAGAAGTTCGATGCGGACGATTTCGAAGCCTTCTTGAAGCTGCTCCCCGAGAAGCAGGACGGCGTCGCACTGCGCCACGCGCTGGAAGTCCGGCACGACAGTTTCATCATGCCGGAATTCGCGGCGCTGGCCCGCAAGTACAAGGCGGCGATCGTCTATGCCGACCACGCCAAATATCCTCGGATTGCCGACGTCACCGGCGATTTCGTCTATGCGCGGCTGCAGACCGGCAGCGACGACAATCCCGACTGCTACACGCCGAAGGCGTTGGATGAGTGGGCGGCGCGCGTAAAAACCTGGGCGGAAGGCAAGCAGCCGGCAGACCTGCCGCGCGCCGATGCCAAGACCGACGCGCCGGTCAAGCCGCGCGACGTGTTCGCCTATTTCATCACCGAGGGCAAGGTGCGCGCACCGTTCGGCGCCATGGCGCTGATGAAGCGCGTGACGGGCTGACGCGGCAAAATCTCGGTATCTTCGCGGATATCGTAACGGTATCGACACTTCCTTGCGGCACTAATAGCC
>NZ_RZOT01000271.1:0-7865 GCF_003999085.1 Mesorhizobium sp. M4A.F.Ca.ET.090.04.2.1 | reverse complement strand
CCTCTCGGCTTCCTCGTCTCCGCCTTCTGGTTCGTTCGTGACGCTGAAGATCTGCCACTCGGAGTCGCCCTCTTAGGCGTTATGCTGACTTCGCATGATGTCTTACTGACGCCGAGTTTGTTCATACCCGTGGCTATCGGCATAGGCAGCATGCTCGCCGCAAAGACCAATCCCAGCCGAAGCAGGGAAGCATATTCGAGCTTTGCCTTTGGAATAGGCGGAGGCGTCGGGTTATTCGCTGCCGCTTCCATTGTCCTGTTGATTTCGCCGCCGATCGGTGTCGATCTCCGGGCTAATCCGCTCTACTTCATGCTTTTGGGGACCGTCATCGCCTGGGCTGTTGCGACGCTTTATTTGTTTTGTCGCTCTCGTCGAAGCGGCCCCGGCGCGTAGGCGAGTCGCTTGGCGATTATCCGGCCTGCCGAAGGTCGATCGACCGGGACGGTCAGATCATCTCGGAGCATCTCGATGATTTTCGGAACAATAAGCATTGCGCCGAAGATGGAGAGGTGGTGATCGTCGACGTAGAGGCTGTGCCCCGCGCTGTTTGTCATTCGGCATTCCGCGGCGGGGCAGATCGCGTCCAGCGGATCAACGAATTGAAACTGGGAATGGTGCCGCGCGAAGGCCGTGAAGGCCGCTTTGAATGCGCCGTGCTCTACCCGCGAGGACACTGGGCATGGAAGGGAGAAATAGTTCGGCCTGAGAGCACAGATCAGGTTCGTGTTTGGAGCGTGTCCGACCAAGATGACCGGTCCGCGAAACCCGGCGTACAGCTTGGAGATGTCTTCAAGCATTGTCGGAAACAGCTTTGCCAGATCAGGGATATCGACAGGCGCTCCATCAGCCTTCTTTTCGAGAATGTTGCGGTATCCTGGCCAGCGCTGAGCTTGGACGATGGCTGCGATCCCCCCGGCGTTCAACCAACGGGCTGCTTGATCTGTTGCGGCTCGACAATGTTGCGTGACCGCGCCTCTAGGCCGGCTCTGAAGATCCGCTCCGAAATGGCAGCTGCCGGCTTGCGCTAGCAGGAAGTGAAATTCCTTTCCGCCAAGCTCTTCGAGGGCGCGGGTGTAGTGGTCAACGTGCGAGTCTCCGACAATGAGGATCTTCGTTGGGCTTTGAAGATTTCCGAATTCGCAGAAATCCTCACAGCCACGAGAGCCCTTGATCGATTCCAGGGTCGCGCGATCGGCCAGTTCACCTCCCGCGATAGCCGATGGCGACCGCCAAGGCATACCGCCCCACATGGAGTAGCTGACCAGCGAGAAAGCAAGCAGACCTGCCAACGCAAGCCCTGTGGGTCCGACGAAGCCGCGGCCAGCACGATACGGCTGTTCAACGAAGTGAAACATCATGACTGCCAAGGCGAGAGAAAGGAACCCGACGAGAACGGCCTCTCTCGGCAGCAGCGGCCGCAGAAGGCCATATTCACAGAATACGATCAGGGGCCAGTGCACCAGGTAAAGTGAATAGCTGATGCGCCCGATATAGGCTGCAGGGCCATTGCGTAGAACAAGCCCCACACGTCGTGAGCGATCCGCGTACAGCACCATCGCAGCTCCGACCGTAGGCACTAGCACATTGAGGGCGGGTGCGTGTGCCGTGTCATCTAGAAAGAAGACGGCGCCGCCTATGAGCACCAATCCAAGCAAGGCGAGGAACTCGTGGATAGCCAAGGCTCGCGGCTGTGGAAGCCAGACCAATGCCGCGCCACAAGCAAATTCGAAGACACGGAAAGGCGTATTGTAAAAGACGGTCGCTCTGCCGTCCGAAAGCCATTCGGCAGTCCGCGTTCCGGCAAGCAGCCAAAATGAGCCGTCCTGGAATGCGAAGATGAGCCAGAAGCCCAAAACCGTGATCGCCAGGATTGGCCAAACCATCCGACGTCGGAATAGGGCGAGCAAACCTGAAAGCAGGAGCGGCCACACGCAATAGAACTGCCACTCAACACTCAGGGACCAAGTGTGTAGCAGTGGCTTCATACGCGCGGCCAGGTCAAAGTAGCCGGATTCTCGCCAGAAGAGGACGTTCGAAACCCCGAGAGTGGCGGCCAAAAGCGACTCTGCGAAGTTCTCCAAATGCGGTGGAGCGAATAGAAGAGCCGCAGCAATGCACGACAGGGCCAGTGTCGCAAACAGAGCCGGCAGCAGCCGGCGGGCGCGGCGCCGATAGAACTGCGCTAGGCTGAAACGCCCCCGGTCGATATCGGCTGCAACAATTTTCGTGATCAGAAAACCGCTGATTACGAAAAAAACATCGACACCGACGAAGCCACCGGAAAATCCGAAAACCCTCAAATGAAAGCAGAGCACTGCCAAAACAGCGAGCGCTCTAAGGCCATCTATCTCTGTCCGATGACGGTTCAGCCTGTCCCGTGTTGCGAATGACGCGGCCGAGGTGGAACCGGCTTGCTCCTCAACGGGTCGGGCAACGCTGCTTTCCCGCCAAGCCGCGCCAGCCGTAGTTGAAGAAAGGGCTTGGCGGCTTCGCATGCACCTAGTTGCTCTTGCGGGTTGTCGGAGGCCGTGGAACGTTCATGACCGATACCCGAGTCTGTCTGTCATCAGCGGCGAGAGCCTGGTAGAGGCCCATCATCCGAGCGAGTAAGTCGTCGGTCTCCGGCTTCAAGTTTCTGCGCATATGTGATGCGTCGCGGTAAATGAACTCACCATTGATGTAGGTGGCGCACTGCCGGTTCGGGCACATCCCTTTGAGCGGATCGACAAAGAACACCCCATCATGCTCAGTGAGCGACGCCAGCGCGACGACCGTCGGTGACCACACCCTCAGGATCCGGTCGCTATCTATATCGGTCGAGCAACGCCTCAATATCCTTTCGCGCATCGCCGCGCATGAGGTCAAATCCAGGCCGGGCCCCGGCACCTGACCAATGATTCCAATGCGCCGTTCGGGAGCGGTGATTTCTTCAACGAGGCTTCGCAGACCGTCGCGCATCAGCAGGACTTTGTCCGCTTGCCTGCCGTCGTCAGCAACGACATTGGTGTAGGCAAGGCTTGTCCAGGCAGAGGACAGCACCACGAGGTCGACGTCCGTGCGCTGTCTCAGCATGCTGACCACGGCCTTTCGGGACGATGCGCAGCTTTCCCGGTAGTTAGGCTGCTCCGGAAAGTCGCGATGGACACCTTCTCCGAATGCGGCCGGGCAGGCATGATAAAGAAAGAAGGCCGTATTCTCCCTTTGGCCAACCGCATCCAATAGTGGGGCGAGATGCTCCGCATGGCTGTCGCCCCACAGCATGGCATGGCGTGCCGCCTTGTCCCAAGGTGCTCCGAATGCGCAAAACGTGCCGTCCAGTTCGCTTATCTCGACCATCTGCGGACATGGCCAATCCCACATCACCTCGAGGCTGCGCATCGCCTCGACCTCCTTCGGGATCCTGCTGGCGATACCCCCGCCTTGGAAGATTGAATTGCCGCCCAGACCAACGATCAACGCGGTGGTCGCGCCGGCGATGACGGTTCTCAACGGAGGCTGCCGCAGTCGGCGAACGGGTTCTTCGACGAATCGCCAGGACAAATAAGCCGTCACCCAGGCTGCCGCGATGAGGATCAGCGCTTCGCCCGCTGTCGGCATCGCACCGCCGGCATAGTGACGGAAAAAGACCAGAATCGGCCAGTGCCAGAGGTACAGGCTGTATGAAATTTTGCCTGTGAAGCGGAGAGGCGCGCTTGAAAGGACCGCCGTAGCGATAGACGGGGAACAAGGCCAGACGAGCAAGACAGCCCCAGCCACTGGGGCGAGTGCATTCAGTCCCGGAAATGGCTGGCTCGAGGATAGCCAGATGGCGCTAGCGGCTATCAGGCAAAGGCCAAACAGTCCGAATGCCTCGGAAGTGCCCCGGCGGCCGATCGGTGGAACAAAAACCAGCAGGCCGCCTAGCGCCAGTTCCCAACCCCGGCTGAAGGGAGCATAGAACGCTTGCTTGGGATCGACTGCCACCAGGTAAAGGGCAATCGAAAAGCTGGTCAGCGCTACAAGGCAGATCGCCGCGACGATCGGTGACTGATGGCCCCGCCACAATCGGCTGGCGATGAACAAGAGGGCTGGCCACACGAGATAGAACTGCTCTTCGACGCCGAGGGACCAAAGATGCAGGAGCGGCAGAAGCGTCGCCTCGCGGTCGAAATAGCCCGTATTCCAGAGGAAATAGTAGTTCCCAAGGCCGGCAGCGGAGAAGGCCGCACTGCGCCCAAGGCCGGCATAGTCACCCGGGAGCAGGAGAAACCAACCCGCCGCGAGCGACAGCCCCATCATCACCAGCATTGCTGGCAGGATACGACGCGCGCGCCGACCGTAGAATTCGGCGAGCGACAGTTCGCCGCCCTCCGCAACCAAAAGGCCTGTGATCAAGTAGCCCGAAATGACGAAGAAGATATCAACGCCGACGAATCCCCCGGGGAAACCGGGAACGTCGAAATGGAAAAGGATGACGGTGATGACCGCGATAGCGCGCAAGCCGTCGACGTCTGCCCGATAATCGAACTTCAAAGGTTCCCCCGAGCTATCTGTCGAAACGTCATGGCGTGATTGCAATCCGTGAGTCGATGGCGCGACAAGGCGCGGCCGGCGACGTTGCGATTCCAATAGTCTCACCGATACATTCGAATACTACCGTTTCCTTGCAATGCTAAACTGCGAGAAACATGGGGATACCGTGACAATTCATTTCACGCTAGAACGACAAAAACCTACACAGGTGTACCGGAATCAGTTCTGCCCTGTTGGGCTAGGGCGTCTGGCTCCCGGTGACATGTCGGACGCTTGTTCGTTGGAGATATCGAGGACCGTCGAAAAACTCGGTCGACTTGTAGAAAACGAGTTGTTCAACGTGTCCTCGACTGTATAGAAAGGCTATCCCGTGAGAGGCGAGGGCCACGGGTCGTTCTGGAGGCGGCAACTTTGGACAACCATAGCCCGGACGTGGTTGAATTCGGCCCGCGGACACATGTCCTGGTTACAGGTGGCGCGGGCTTTCTTGGATCGGCACTGGTCGATCTGTTACTTGACCGCAATTGCAGCGTAACCGTCATCGATGATCTCTCGAACGGCTCGCTTCGCAACCTTCCGGTCGACAATCCCCGCCTGACGATCCGTACCTTCAGGGTCGGCAGCCCGGCCTTCAATGCGGCGGTCCATGACGAGGTTGGCCTGGCCGACGCCGTATTCCATCTGGCGAGCCCGATCGGGGTTCAGCTTGCCCACACGGAACGCTTTGCTGTCACCAGTGGCATTCTTGAATCAGGTTGCGCAATCGTCGAGGCGTGCCGGCTGCACCGGCGTCCGCTTCTTTATACATCGAGTTCGGAAGTTTACGGCTCCGGGCGCGACCGTCCGATTACCGAGTCTGATCCTGTGGTGACGGATCTCCGACCGCGATGGGGATATGCTGCCGCCAAGGCAGCGGTTGAGCATCTGATCGCCGGACTGTTTTTCGATTTTGGCATTCCTGCCTGGATTGTCCGGCCGTTCAATATGGCTGGGCCGCGGCAGCGCTCGGCGACCGGCCTTGTGCTGCCGGTATTTGTGAACTCGGCCTTACGGGGCGAACCGCTTGTCGTTCACGACGACGGCGAGCAAAGGCGGGCATTCCTGCATGTTGCCGATGCCGCCGAAGGGCTGCTCCTGGTCATGCAGTGCCGATCCTTGCAAGGACGACCGGTCAATCTGGGCGGCAGCGAGGCGGTGCAGATCGGAAATCTCGCAAGGATGGTGGTTGAGGCGACCAAGACGAACGCGCCGATCGTCATGAGGTCTTCCAACGCGGTCTATGGCGAGAGGTTCGCCGTAACGCATGATCGCGTACCGGACACGAGTCTTCTGAGTACCATGACAGGTTGGCGCCCGCTGCGAAGCACAAGGCAGACGATTGTCGACTGCATCGAGCATATGCGTACCGAACGAGTGATGGCTTGACGCCTGGCTTATTGGTCCCGGTCATCGGGGCCCTGCTCATCGCGGTTCCTTGCGTATGGCTGTTCGCTCGCCTTGCTAGGCGCATTGGGGCCGTCTCCAAGGTCAAGAGCGACCGATGGCACACATCGGGCGAAGTCCCTCGACTTGCAGGGCCCGCCCTACTGATTGCGATGTCCCCATGGCTTCCGGTTGGCCATATCCTGTTGCTGGCTCTTTTCTGCCTTGTCGGCGCGCTCGACGATGTCCGATCCCTTTCCGCCGGCGCCAAGGCAGCAGCGTTGGCCGCGGCAGCGATACTTGCCGGGATCATCACTGGTTTTTGGTGGGTACCGATCGTCATTTGGATCGCCTGCAACGCGGTCAACATGCTTGATCATGCCGATGGTCTTGCCGCGAGCACAATCGCAGCCGCCTCCCTCGGCCTTGGCGGTGATGCCGGGCTGGCCTGCGCCGGGGCGTGCGTCGGGTTCCTTTGCTTCAACTATCCGCCCGCCCGCGTCTTCATGGGCGATAGCGGCAGTCTTCTGCTCGGCGCGGCGGTCGTGCTTCACGCTTCTGAAAGGGGTTTCGGCTCCTCATTAGCGTGGCTTGCCGTCCCGCTGATCGACGCAATATTCGTTATCATCCGCCGTCTGCGGCACGGACGGCAGCCTTGGATTGGCGGCACGGACCACCTTGGCCACACTTTGCTGCGTCTGGGCGTAGGCGGTAAGACCTTGCCGGCTCTCTATGGGGTGACGGCACTCGCGATCGGCCTCGCATTCACTGCTTGGCAAAGTTCATAGAACCAAATGGATATCATCGTCCCAGGCCGCCATCCGAAATCGCAACCTGGCACGCTGCGAAATAATATTCCCTAATTGTGGAGCGCCGCAAAGATGGCTTTGCCGATGGCGGGTGCGACGACGCTCTGCCAGGCTCGCCGAGGCCGGATCAGCCCTGCCTTTGGAGCAAAGACGCGCGCGCCGACCCCACTCTTAGTCCATCTTTCGTGTGCTTGCGATGACCATTCGCCATGCCGATGACCGAATTCGCGTAGCAGGCCTCGCCGGCACGTCGAGTGAACTCGGAAAGATCGATGCTGCGATCTCCTGAAAAGGAGTTGGCACGTAATCGGGCCTATCCGCGCTGGATGCGATAGACAGTTGCGTCACCTTCCACACCTCGAAGCGGCGCGTCAAAAGCCACGACACGGTGGCCGGCAAGCATTTCGCTGACCCCGGGCGCGGAATGGAGCGCCTCGGAAATGCAGATCTGTCCGGCCTCTGCCAGGGACTGCACGCGCGCGGCGACATTCACGGTCTGGCCGAAATAATCGAGGTTGTCGTTGAGCGTCACGGCGATCGACGGTCCACAGTGGGCACCGATCTTGAGGATGATCCCCGGCCCCTCATGGTCGCCGTTGAAGCGATCGATTTCTTCAAAGATGTGGAGTGCAGCCGAAATCGCATCCGACGGTTGCGAGAATACGGCCATCACCGCATCCCCAATCGTCTTGACCACCGCTCCGGAATGTTGCTGGACCGCAGCGTTGACCAGAGCGAAATGCTCGCGGACCAAAGCATAGGCGTTGAGATCGCCAAGGCGCTCATACATGGCGGTCGAACCCTTGAGGTCCGTGAACAGGAAGGTGATCTGCCGGATGCCCAGCCCCTCCTTCTCGTCGACACGTTCGGACCGGAAGAGCTGGCGGAAGGTTTGCCGCGCAAGCAGCGCTCCACCGGAAACATAAGGGTCGAAATCGAGTGCCGGCTTGGTGGTCAGCGCGACAAGCTCGGGCGGCCAGTTGATGACAAGCAACGAACCTCGCACCGGCCCCCTGTTCGCTACCTCAATGGCAATCGGACCAGGCGGCACAGCGGGCAACGCCGGCAAGAAGCGTTTGCCGTCGTAATCGACCTTCAGGAGTGTCGGCGCTGATACCGGGT
>NZ_RZOT01000270.1:0-7878 GCF_003999085.1 Mesorhizobium sp. M4A.F.Ca.ET.090.04.2.1 | reverse complement strand
ACAGTCAGAATGGTAGTGAGGAAGGCGACGTCGCCCGAGAGCAGACCGAACCCGCTGTCGATGTAGCGGATGAAGGTCTCCATGAAGCGATCGATGACGCCAAGGTCGTTCATGCCGCTGCCTTCCTCGTCGTGATGAACTCGTGATTAATTGCCGGGATAAGCCGAGCCGGTACCCAAGAATCGCTTCGTCATCTCGCGGGCGGCTTCCTCTGACTGGGCCTTGCGGGCGGCATCCTCGGCCTCAGCTCGAAACTGCGTTGCGAGCAGCGTCTGGATCTGCATCTGCTGCTTTGTCGAAAGCGCTATCAGCTGGTTGGTGGCCTGGCTTGCCTGAAGCGCACCGGCCGCCCCTTGGCTGCGGTTGACGAGATCGGCGAGCAGATCGCCGTCGGCGCGGACGTTCTCGACGATTTGCGACTGGACCCCCATGGTCTGGCGGAACGCCTGCATGGCGCTTTGCCAACGCTCGCGCGCAGCACTCGCCACATCGCTGACCTTGATCGTGGCGTCGTAGCTTTCCGGATATTGGCTGCGCCACTGGTCTTGAAGCTTGCCCAGATCAAAGCTGAGGCCACTCGCCTGGTCCATCAAGCCGTCGATGCGATGGAGCGAACCGGTGAGTTGGCCAACGGAAGAGAAATCCAGACGCTGAAGATTGCGCGCCATGTTCTGCAGCATGGTCGCCTGATTCTGCAGCGACTGGATCTGGTTGTTGATCTGCTCCAGGGCGCGCGCGGCCGTCAGCACGTTCTGCGCATAATTGGACGGATCGAACACGATAAGGGCGTAGGCGGGCTGCACATAGTCGGCCATAGGCTTGGCGATCAGGGAAACGGTGATCAGGCCGGAGAGAAGGCGTCGCCGCATCATGCTAATTGCTCCTTGTCTGGTTGAGGGAATTGCTTGAGAAGTTCGCCGGCCCAATCGAGGCCGCGCGCGATCAGGAACTGCGAGGCAAAGCTGCCTTGCCCGTCTTCGGACAGGATCCTGTCGATCAGAGTCTGCGTGGCCGGATCGGAAGCACCGCAAAGCGCAAGAGCGATGGGGCCAAGCCCGAGCTCGAACAGACGGTTGCCGCGGCGCGATTGCAGATAATACTGACGCTTCGGCGTGGCGCGGGCGATCAATTCGATCTGCCGCTCGCTTAAACCGAAGCGTTCGTAGGCTGTGCGCGCCTGGGGTTCCACGGCACGATCATTGGGAAGGAAAATGCGCTGCGGGCAGCTTTCGATGATTGCCGGCGCTATGGCAGAGCCCGCGATATCAGCCAGCGACTGCGTAGCGAAGACAACCGACACGTTCTTCTTTCGCAGCACCTTCAGCCATTCGCGGATGCGGGCGGCGAACAGCGGATTGTCGAGATAGACCCACGCCTCGTCGAGCATGATCAGCGTGGGCCGTCCGTCGAACCGTTCCTCAAGTCGCTGGAACAGATAGGTAAGCACCGGCAGCAAAGCGCCTTGGCTGTGCATCAGCTCCTCGGTCTCGAAACACTGCACATCCGACAAGGCCAGCCCATCATGATCGGCATCGAGCAGGCGGCCGAAGGGACCGTCGAGCGTGTAGGGCATCAATGCGGACTTCAGCGCATTGGATTGAAGCAGGACCGAAAGGCCGGTCAGTGTGCGTTCCTGCGCCGGCGCGGTGGCAAGGCTGGCCAGCGCTGACCAGATAGCCTCCTTCACCTCCGGCGTGACGGTGACGTTCTCGTGGGCAATAAGGCTGGCGATCCATTCGGCCGCCCAGCTTCGGCTAGCCTGGTCGTTGATGCTGCGCAGTGGCTGAAAGGCAAGGGAACCGTCCGCTCCTAGCGCGTGGTGTTCTCCACCCATGGCAAGTGTTGCAGCACGGGCCGAATTGCCTTTGTCGAAGACATAAACCTGGGCGCCGGCATAGCGCCTGAACTGCAGAGCAATCAGAGCAAGCAGAACCGACTTGCCGGCGCCGGTCGGACCAACAGCCAGCATGTGGCCGACATCTTCGACGTGGGTGGAAAGCCGAAACGGTGTCGACCCGCTGGTCTCGGCAACGAGAAGCGGTGGCGCTTCGGTTTGGGTGACTTTCGCGAGATACTCGTTTGTCGCAGGACCGGCCCAAACCGACGACAGCGGCATGAGATGGGCAAGGTTCAAAGTATGAACGAGCGGTTGGCGAACGTTAGCGTAGACATGGCCAGGCAATGAGCCGAGCCAAGCCTCGACCGCATTGACGCCTTCTCGGATCGTGGTGAAACCGATCCCATTGATGATGCGCTCGACCGCGCGAAGCTTCTCTGCAGCGGCTTGGCGATCCTCGCCCCACACCGTCACGGTCGTGGTGAGATAGCCGAAGCTCACATGATCGCCGCCCAATGCCTGAAGGGCTTCGTCGGCATCGAGCGCCTTGTTGTCGGCATCGCTGTCGACAAGCGGGACCGGCTCGTTGGTAATGACCTCGCGTAGGATTGCCACGATCGATTTGCGCTTGGCAAACCACTGCCGGCGCAACCGCGTCAGCGTCTTCGTGGCTTCCGTTTTCTCGAGCGGAATGAAGCGCGTCATCCAGCGATAGGCGAAATCCTGATGATTGAGGGCATCGAGAATCCCGGGCCGGGTGAGGTTCGGAAAGCCGAGGATGGTCAGTGTGCGAAGATGCTGCTCACCCAGCATCGGCTCCAGGCCACCGGCAAGCGGCGCATCGACCAGGATGGCATCCAGATATATCGGCGTTTCCGGGACCATGATAGGATGGCGTCGAGGCGAAATCGTGCCGTGGAGATAGGTCAACGTCTGAGCATCATCGAGGACGCGTACTTCGGGCATGAAGCCCGAGAAGAGATCGAGCACGCGGTTGGTCTCGTCACGGAACCTCGCCAGATCCTGGCGCCAGTCTCTTTCTCCTTGGGAATAATGAGAGTCGACGAGCGCGCTTTCCGCGCGCGCCTGGGCGTCGGGCGGTGGCATAAACACTAAGGTCACATGATAGCGGCTCTCGTAGTGCGCTACCTTCCCCTCGAAAGCAGCGCGGCGTTCTTCGTCGACCAGCCACGACGCGGCGTCAGGAAAATGCGAGTTCGGATAGCCCAGCGCTTCTATGCGCTCGGCCTCAAAGAACAATGCCCAGCCAGAGCCAAGGCGTCTGAGAGCATTGTTCGCCCGGCCGCAAATGCCGACGAGTTCAGCCTCCGTCGCACTTTCGAGATCCGGGCCGCGGAACCGCAACGTCCGCTGAAAGCTGCCGTCCTTGTTGAGCACGATGCCGGGCGCCACCAAGGCAGCCCAGGGTAGATGGTCGGCAAGCCGGTCGGCTTTGCTTCGATATTCCGAAAGGTTCAGCATGCAAGCCACCCCTTCAGACGAAGGTGGCGCACAAGCACGCTGGCGAAGTCCGGATCGCGTCTTGCGGCAAAGACCGCTAACGAGTGGCCCGCGATCCAAAGCACCAGACCAGCAATCCATTGCTGCAAGCCGAAGCCAATGGCCGCGGCCACTGTACCGTTGAGGATCGCCACCGCGCGCGGAGCCCCGCCGAGCAGGATCGGCTCGGTCAGCGCCCGGTGGACCGGTACTGCGAAGCCCTCGATATGCTGCTCCCCGGCGGCCATCAGACGAGCGCCCCACCACCGAAGGAGAAGAAGGAGAGGAAGAAGCTCGATGCCGCGAAGGCGATCGACAGACCGAAGACGATCTGAATCAGGCGCCGAAAACCACCGGCGGTGTCGCCGAAGGCAAGCGTCAGGCCGGTGGTGATAATGATGATCACCGCAACGATCTTGGCGACCGGTCCCTGCACCGACTCCAGGATCTGCTGCAGCGGCTGCTCCCACGGCATGCCGGAGCCGGCCGCATAAACGGGGGCCGTGATAAGAAACGCGAGCGCTGTGGACGAAAGAAAGCGAAGCTTCTTGCGCATGAGGAAGGCCTTTCAAAGCTGCTGGAGTTGCGAAAGCGTGAGCGGGGCAACGGCGTAATCGCCGCTGCCGTCGAGACCGGTGACCTCGGCGATTGCGTCGATGTGGCGCGACGAGCCGCGGCCGGCGATGAAGACGAGCAGGTCGACGGCATCGGCGATGAGGCGGCGGGGAACGGTGACGACTGCTTCCTGTGCGAGCTGCTCGATACGGTAGAGTGCGGAGCGCGCCGAATTGGCGTGAACCGTGGCGATGCCGCCGGGGTGCCCGGTGTTCCATGCCTTCAGCATGTCGAGTGCTTCCGCACCTCTTACTTCGCCGACGATGATGCGGTCGGGCCTGAGCCGCAGCGTTGAGCGCACGAGATCGGCAAGGGTGACCGAGCCCCGCCTCGTTCTCAGGGCAACGCAGTCCCTGGCCGCGCACTGCAGTTCGCGCGTGTCCTCGATGAGGATCACCCGCTCGTCGCATTCTGCGACCTCCGCCAGCAGCGCATTGGCAAGGGTTGTCTTGCCCGAAGACGTGCCGCCGGCGACCAGGATGTTGCGCCGCTCGCGGACTGCCCTCTTGAGCACATCGACCTGCAGCGGCAGCATGATCCGGTCCGCGACATAGTCGGCCAGCGTGTAGAGCTTTGCCGCTGGTTTACGGATGGCAAAGCATGGCGCGAGCACGACCGGCGGCAGCAGACCCTCGAAGCGCTCGCCCGACGGCAGTTCGGCACTGACAATCGGATTGTCCGCGTGCGCCTCGACCCGCACATGGGAGGCGACCAGGCGGATGATGCGTTCCGCCTCGGACGGGTGCAGATGCACGCCCGTATTGACTCGGCCCTCGCCCAGCCGGTCGAGCCGCAGCGCACCGTCGGGATTGACCATCACCTCGATGACGGACGGATCGGCAAGGGCTTCGGTGATTGCCGGACCCAGGGCGGTGCGCAGCATGACACGCCGCCGGTGGTCGGCCTCGGGATGAGAGCTCATCCTTCCCCTCCCCCACCATTGTCTTTGCTAAGCGACCTTTTGCCGGAAGCGATCTGGCGGCCGACCTGCTCAACGAATTTGTCAAAACGCTCCTGGGCAATCGCCTGGGTCGCCCTGTCCGGCACAGGCGTGTGGGCATGAAGCGTGATCGAAAAGCGGATGAAGAGCGCCAGACTCTCCAGGATCACCTCGGCATCGCGCCTGACGTGGGCAAGGTCGCGGGAGAGCCGGTCAAGCCTTACGCCGTAGCGCCGATCGAACTCGTTCTCGCCACGCCGCTCGATGAACGCCTCGACCGCCTTCGCCACGATCGCTGATTTGGTCGTTGACGGATCGCGACTGAGGTTGTCCAGTTTCTCGCTGAGCTCCGGCTCAAGCAGAAACTGATGGCGAATGCGGTGGGGCTTCATGCGGCTCGTTCCGACGGCCCGGCGTTGCGCCGGCGACGGGAGAAGGATCGGCCAGACGCTCAAAATTGCTTATGGCCGTTATCTACGCTGAGATGCGCTCTGCAACTCAGCGGACTTCAGAAGCCGGGAATGACATCCTTGTCGTCGCCCCTGCCCTCGTTGATACCGTAGGCGCGGGCCGCAGTGGAAATCCGATCCATGACACGCTTGTCCGCGAGCGCTTCGCTGTCATCGTCTGCGGGCTTCAACAGATCGGCCTGATCGGGCTCTTGAGAGACAACAACGTCTTCTACGGGCAGGCTTGGATGGCGTTGCTGCTGAACGCCTCCCTCGTCTTCAACTGGCGCGTCGGCGCTTTCGTCGTCCGCAGCAAGTCGGCTATCGACGCTGCACACTTGTCCAGTCCAGCCGTCCGGGCGTGATGCAGGGCAGTCCGCATAGGGACCGTCGCGCAGCACCGGCGCAGGCAGCACCCGGTCTGTGAAATTCTGATCCTGATAATAGCGCAGCTTCTTGGCGCGGATCGGCGGCAACCCAGAAACCAGGACCAATTCGTCTGACGGCGGCAATTGCATCACCTCGCCTGGCGTCAGGAGCGGGCGCGCGGTTTCCTGGCGGCTCACCATGACATGCGAAAGCCAGGGCGCAAGCCGATGGCCCGCATAGTTGCGCATCGACCTAAGTTCGGTTGCGGTGCCGAGGGCATCCGAGATGCGCTTGGCCGTGCGTTCGTCATTGGAGGAAAAGGCAATTCGCACGTGGCAATTGTCGAGAATAGCATTGTTCTCGCCATAGGCCTTTGAAACCTGGTTCAAAGATTGTGCGATCAGATAGGAGCGAATGCCATAACCTGCCATGAAGGCGAGCGCCGTCTCGAAGAAGTCGAGGCGACCGAGCGCCGGAAACTCGTCCAGCATCATGAGCAGTTGATGCTTACGGCTCTTCTTCGGGTCCCCCTCCAGGCGCTCCGTCAACCGCCTGCCGATCTGGTTCAAGATCAGTCGCACCAAAGGCTTGGTGCGCGAGATATCCGAAGGCGGCACGACCAGATAGAGCGACAGCGGTCGCTCTCCATCCACTAGGTCAGCGATGCGCCAGTCGCAGGACGAAGTGGCCGTCGCGACCGTTGGATCACGATAAAGCCCGAGAAAGGACATGGCGGTCGAGAGGACGCCTGAGCGCTCGTTCTCCGACTTGTTCAGGAGTTCGCGAGCCGCCGAGGCCACTACGGGATGGACCTGAGGGTTATGCCCCGTCCCGAGATGGTTTGTCGTCGTCATCCGCTGTAGCGTTGCGGCAAACGAGCGTTGCGGGTCCGACAGGAAGGTGGCGACGCGGGCCAGCGTCTTTTCCTCTTCAGCGTAGAGCACGTGCAAAATGGCGCCAACTAGGAGTGAATGGCTGGTCTTCTCCCAGTGGTTCCGTCGCTCCAGCGCGCCCTCGGGATCGACGAGGATGTCGGCGATGTTTTGAACGTCTCGGATCTCATCTGGGCCTTTGCGTACCTCCAGCAGCGGGTTGTAGCGTGCCGATCTCGGGTCGGTCGGATTGAACAGAAGGCAGTACGAGAATTTCGACCGCCAGCCGGAGGTCAACTGCCAATTTTCGCCTTTTATATCATGAATGATGGCAGACCCGGTCCAGGAAAGTAGCGTTGGAACAACCAGCCCCACGCCCTTGCCCGAACGCGTCGGCGCAAATGCCATGACGTGCTCCGGGCCGTCATGGCGCAGATAGCGATCGTTCAGCCTACCGAGGAAAACGCCCGCCGGCCGTAACAACCCTGCCGTCTCGACCTCATGAGTCGTGGCCCACCGTGAAGACCCATAGGTCGTAACCGACCCGCGCTGTCGCGCGCGCAAAAGCGAGCCAGCGATTGCGGCGGCACAGCCCAGGAATCCGCTGGCGCCTGCAAGCGTACCGGCTTTGTCGAAGACCTCCGGCGCATAAGCATCGAAGTGGAACCACCATTCAAACAGCTTCCACGGCTTGTAGATTGGCCAGCCGGCGAAGAGAAACCATGGTGCGCCGAGAGGCGTCTGGTAGGTCAGCATTTGAGCGCACCATTGGGTTGCCGTCCATACGCCGATAATGACAATTGCGCACACAACGGCGATCTGCCCGATCAGTAGCTTCGTAGGTGTCATCGGCTTGGCCCGCTGAACAACGCGACCTAGCATCGCGCGGCGCAGCCGGGACAGGAATGTTCCTCACATACGATTTGGGAGCAATGAACGACTTCCTACGTATCAGGTCGGTCAGCACGCGTGTTGCGCCTTCACGCGACACCATCCGCCACTCCATCCTTTCCATTCACCCTGAGGCCCGGCGCCGCCGACAGTTGCGTGACCGCTCCTCCGCAAAGTTATCTTCTGCGTTCAGGGAGCCACGGCGCCTGGGCTGGCTGATGAACACCGTCCGCTCGCGCATGTGGGGTCGAATTGATTTGTGCCCAAGTGGAGGCAGGCTCGTCTTCCAACAGTTGCCGCAGTTCCCCTGGCTCGAACGCCATCATCGGTGGGGAAGCGGGTTCATCCTCCAACAGCTGCCGCAGTTCCCCTGGCTGGAACGCCATCATTGGTGGGGAGGCAGGC
>NZ_RZOT01000026.1:0-21317 GCF_003999085.1 Mesorhizobium sp. M4A.F.Ca.ET.090.04.2.1 | reverse complement strand
GCGCTGGTCCGCTGATCTGCTGGCAGCCACCTCACTCGACGAGAAGCACATGCCGTCGCTGGTCGAGGGCACGGCGAAGGCCGGCGCCTTGCGCGCCGAGCTTGCCGCCAAATGGGGCGTTGCAGCAGGCATTCCGATCGCCGGCGGCGCCGGCGACAATGCGGCCTCGGCCTGCGGCATGGGCACGGTCGGCGCCGGCCACGCCTTTGTGTCGCTCGGCACCTCCGGCGTGCTGTTCGCCGCCAACGCCGCCTACCTGCCCAATCCGGCAAGCGCGGTGCACACCTTCTGCCACGCGCTGCCCGACACCTGGCACCAGATGGGCGTTATCCTGTCGGCCACCGATTCGCTCAACTGGCTGTCGGAGATCACCGGCAAAAGCGCCGGCGAATTGACCGCCGAGCTCGGCGATACGCTCAAGGCGCCGACCGGTGTGTCCTTCCTGCCCTATCTCTCAGGCGAGCGCACGCCGTACAATGATTCCGCCATTCGTGGCTCGTTCACCGGCCTGGCGCATGAAACCGGCCGCGCCGTGCTGACGCAGGCCGTGCTCGAAGGCGTCGCCTTTGCCTTCCGCGACAGTCTCGAAGCGCTGAAGACGGCCGGCACGACGCTGACCCGGGTCACGGCGATCGGCGGCGGGTCGCGCTCGCGCTACTGGCTGAAGGCGATTGCCACGGCCTTGCAGGTGCCGGTGGACATCCCGGCCGATGGCGATTTCGGCGCCGCGTTCGGCGCGGCCCGGCTCGGCCTGATCGCCGCGACCGGCGCCGATCCGCTTGCCGTGTGCACCGCGCCGGCGACCGACGCCACGATCGATCCGGACGCCGGGCTTGGCGGGGCCTTCGCCGACGCCTACCAGCGCTACAGGGCGCTTTATCCGGCGATCAGGGCGGCAACCGCGTGAGCGGGCGCGAGGCACCCCCCTCTGCCCTGCCGGGCATCTCCCCCTCAAGGGGGGAGATCAGCAGCGTCGACGGCTATGCCAGTCTTGCAAGGTCAGTGATTGGCGAAGGCGGAAAAGCCAGCCAATCTCCCCCCTTGAGGGGGAGATGGCCGGCAGGCCAGAGGGGGGTGCTTGGCGCCCACCTCAACAGCAAAGCCTCACTGCGCCGGCACCTTGTCCAAAAACCCGGTGACGCTCTTCAGGCGGCCGTTCTCGATGACGGCGATGTCGGTGCCTTCGATGACCGACTCGGTGCCCTCCGGGCCGAGATTCCACGAGAAGCGGATCTGATCGGCAAACCCGTCCGGCTGGCCCTTCAGCGAGAAGCGGAACCCGGCGAAGCGTTGCTGCACGCCGTCGATCAGCGCGGCGATGCCTGCGTGGCCGTCGCCCTGCATGATCGGATCGCGGTAGCTGACGTCGCTGGTGAAGGCCGCTTCGAGCAGAGCCTTGCGGCGGCCCGCATCGCTCTCGTTCCAGGCGGTGATGTAGTTCCGGGCGATCGTGTTGAGGTCGGTCATGGTCTTCATCCTTCGTTGGATCGTTTCGACATGACCCTTTTCGACCAGCGCCGGCATGAAACCAATTACGCCTGAGGTAATGGCGGACAGGAACCTGCGAGAGGAAGGACGATCATGAGCAGCGGATTTTTCGGCGACATCCAGACGATCAAGTACGAGGGACCGGATTCGACCAATCCGCTCGCCTACCGGTTCTACAACCCGGACGAGTTGGTCGCCGGCAAGCGGCTGGAAGACCATCTGCGCTTTGCCGTCGCCTACTGGCATTCCTTCGCCTGGCCCGGCGGCGACCCGTTCGGCGGCCAGACCTTCGATCGTCCCTGGTTCGCCAAGCCCGGCGGCATCGACACGATGGAGCTGGCGAAGCTCAAGGCCGACGTCGCCTTCGAGATGTTCTCGCTGCTCGGCGCGCCCTATTTCTGCTTCCACGACGCCGACGTCCGGCCCGAGGGCAAGGACTTTTCCGAGAGCGCCGCGCGCCTCGACGAGATCGCCGACTATTTTGCCGCCAAGATGAAGAAGACCGGCGTCAAGCTGCTGTGGGGCACGGCGAACCTGTTCTCGCACCGCCGCTTCATGTCCGGCGCGGCCACCAATCCCGATCCGGATGTCTTCGCCTATGCGGCGGCGACGGTGAAGAGCTGCATCGACGTCACCAAGCGCCTGAAGGGCGAGAACTACGTGCTGTGGGGCGGCCGCGAGGGCTACGAGACGCTGCTCAACACCGACCTTGGCCGCGAGCAGGAGCAGGCCGGGCGCTTCCTCAGCCTGGTCGTCGACTACAAGCACAAGATCGGGTTCAAGGGCACCATCCTGATCGAGCCGAAGCCCCAGGAGCCGACGAAGCACCAGTACGATTACGACGTCGCCACCGTCTACGGCTTCCTCAAGCGCTTTGGGCTGGAGAAGGAAGTGAAGCTCAACATCGAGCAGGGCCACGCCATCCTCGCCGGCCATTCCTTCGAGCATGAATTGGCGCTCGCCAATGCCCTCGGCGTCTTCGGTTCGATCGACATGAACCGCAACGACTACCAGTCGGGCTGGGACACCGACCAGTTCCCCAACAACGTGCCGGAAATGGCGCTCGCCTACTACCAGGTCCTGCAGGGCGGCGGCTTCAAGACCGGCGGCACCAACTTCGATGCCAAGCTGCGGCGCCAGTCGCTCGACCCGCAGGACCTGCTGATCGGCCATATCGGCGGCATGGATGCCTGCGCGCGCGGCCTCAAGGCGGCGGCCAGGATGATCGAGGACAAGGCGCTGTCGGCCCCGCTGGCCGAGCGCTATGCCGGCTGGAACACCGCCGAAGGCAAGGCGATGCTGTCGGGCAAGCGCACGCTGGAGGAGATCGCCGAGCGGGTGGTCAAGAAGAAGATCGAGCCGCAGCCGCGCTCCGGCCGCCAGGAGCTGCTGGAAAACATCGTCAACCGCTATGTGTGAGGCAGGGCGCCGGCCCTAACTCAAGCAGCCGCTAAGATAAAACGGCTTTGCGCGGGGCTGAAACCGACGACAAGGTTTTGCCCCGCGCCGCCCCTCAATAGCCTCTCTCTTGCCTTCAAACAGCCGTCACGGATTTCCTATAGTGTCGGCTCGTGGCGGGAATCAGGAAGAAGGAGGCGAAACGATATGCAGCACGAACGCGAAATCGACGCCCTGCTCTCATCTGGCGAGGCTGGCTCGATCATCGACCGGCTGATGGCATTGCCGCACGGCAAGGCCGGTTCACGCGGCGCGACCGAATGGGATCGCGCGGTCGCCAGCCGCTTCGAGACCCATATTGCAAGGCAGATGCGCTCCGAGATCGACAGCGCCAGCACCCGGCAGACCGCCGCGTAGCCTATCCCCGGCGGAGCCTCACCGGCGCTTCGCCGAAAGCCCTCGAAAATGCCCTGGAAAATGCCGCCGCGGAGGAGAATCCCGTCCGCCCGGCAATGTCGGCCATGGCGATCCGCGTGTCGACCACCAGGCGCCGGGCGGCGCTGAGGCGCAGCCGCAGATAATAGGCGCCGGGCGTCTCGCCGATCGACTTGAGGAAGATGCTTTCCAGCGTCCGCGCCGTCACGCCGGCGCGCTTGGCCACGGCGTCGATGGTCAGCGGCTGGTCGACATGCGATTCCATCAGCCGGATCGCCTGCGCCAGCCTTGGGTCGTAGCCGTCGAGCCGCCCGAGCGAGACCAGCGGCTGCGCATCGGTCGCGGCGCGCGCCTGGTCGTAGATGAACACGCTCGCCACATCGAGCGCCACGGCCATGCCGAGCCTGGTCCGCACCAGATGCAGCATCAGATCGAAGGTCGGCGAGGCGCCGCCGGACGTGAAGACAGGCCCGTCGATGACATAGCGGTCCGGACGCACGTCGACGCCCGGGAAGGCGGCGGAAAAATCCTCCATGTCCTCCCAATGCGTGGTGGCGCTTCGCCCTTCGAGCAGACCGGCCCGCGCCACCAGCCAGGTGCCGGCCTCGACGCCGCCGCAGGCGCGGGCCGCACGTGCCGCCCTGCGCAACCCCGCAAGCAGCGCCGCCGTGGCATAATTCTGCGTGCCGAAGCCGGCGACGACGACCAACACATCGGTCGGCTCGGCGGCATCGAAGCGGCCGCTGACCGCCACCGGCAGGCCACATGTCGTAACCGGCGCCTCACCCGTCACCGAGACCAGCTTGAAGTCGAACAGCGTGTCGCCCGAGATGCGGTTGGCGGCGCGCAGCGGGTCGACGGCCGAGGCCACGCACATGATCGACGAGCCGGAGAACACCAGGAGCGTCACCTTGAGCGTTTCGTGTTCGGCGCGAAAGATCGTCGGCTTTTCGCTTTTAGTCATGTCAGCTTCGTAAAGCGCAAAACAGTTTCCGGCAAGTCGGTCATTGTTGGGTCTGTCTTGATTGGGAGGAAGTCCAATGCCGCTCGCAATGAACCGTGAGGTCTTCATTACCTGTGCCGTGACCGGGTCCGGCGGCTCGCAGGACCGCAGTCCGCATGTGCCGCGCTCCCCCAAGCAGATCGCCGATTCGGCGATCGACGCCGCCAAGGCGGGTGCGGCGATCGTCCACTGCCATGTCCGCGATCCCGAGACCGGCAAGCCCAGGCGCGACATCCATCTCTATCGCGAGGTGACCGAGCGCATCCGCGAGGCCAATGTCGACGTGGTGCTCAACCTCACCGCCGGCATGGGCGGCGACATGGTGTTCGGCTCGCCGGAGGCGCCGCTGCCGCTGAAAGAGAAGGGCACCGACATGGGCGGCGCCACCAACCGCATGGAACATGTGCGCCAGTGCCTGCCGGAGATCTGCACGCTGGATTGCGGCACGATGAACTTCGCCGAGGCAGACTATGTGATGACCAACACGCCCGGCATGCTGCGCGCCATGGGCGGCATGATGACGGCGCTTGGCGTCAAGCCCGAGATCGAGGCCTTCGACACCGGCCATCTGTGGTTCGCCAAGCAGCTGGTCGAGGAGCAGGTGCTGAAGCCGGACGCGCTGGTGCAGCTGTGCATGGGTGTGCCGTGGGGCGCGCCGGATGACCTCAATACCTTCATGGCCATGGTCAACAACGTGCCGTCGACCTGGAACTGGTCGGCCTTCTCGATCGGCCGCAACCAGATGGCCTATGCGGCGGCCGCGGTGCTCGCCGGGGGCAATGTCCGCGTCGGTCTTGAGGACAATCTTTGGCTGGACAAGGGCGTGCTGGCGACCAACGCGCAGCTCGTCGATCGTGCCGCCAGCATCGTCACCAATCTCGGCGCCAGGATCCTCGGGCCGGAGGAAGTGCGCAAGAAGCTCAACCTCACCAAGCGGGCGCCGATCGCAGCATAAGGCGGGGGCTGACCATGGCGACCGTCAAATTCACCGCGATGAAGGATGGCGACAGGGAAGACTACGAATTCCTGACCGCCCATGAGGTCGACTACGCTGCGAAAACCGGCGAGCGGCTGCTCGACGCGCTGGTGCAGCTTGACGAGGGCCTCTCCGGCTACAAGATCACCCGGCTCGGCCATTCGCTGCAGGCGGCGACGCGGGCCTGGCGCGATGGCGCCGACACTGACTGGATCGCCTGCGCGTTGCTGCACGACATCGGCGATATCTACGCGCCCTACAATCACGACGAATACGCGGCCGCGATCCTGAAGCCCTTCGTGCGCGAACAGTGCACCTGGGTGGTGGAGAAGCACGGCGATTTCCAGCGCCTCTATTACGCGCATCATCTTGGCGGCAACCGCCACGCCCGTGACCGCTTCGCCGGCCATCCCTATTTCGACGACTGCGACCGGTTCTGCGAGCGCTGGGACCAGTCGAGCTTCGACCCCGATTACGACACGCTGCCGATCGAGTTCTTCCGGCCCTTCGTGCTCGAAGTCTTCGCCCGCAAGGCCTACGACCCGGCCGTGATCCGCGCCGGTGAGCGTGTGCCGCTTACCGATCCCGAAACAGCCAAGACCAGAACCGGAGCTTCCGCATGAGCATCATCAACAAGGCAGCCGCCATCGGCGGCGGCGTCATCGGCGCCGGCTGGGTGGCGCGGCTGCTCTTGAACGGCATCGATGTTTCGATTTTCGATCCCGATCCCGAGGCGTCGCGCAAGGTCGGCGAGGTGATGAAGGGCGCCCGCCGCGCCTATAAGCAGATGCTGCCCGGCGGCCTGCCCAAGGAAGGCAAGCTGACCTTCGCCAAGACCATCGCCGAGGCGGTCGCCGACGCCGATTTCATCCAGGAAAGCGTACCCGAGCGGCTCGACCTCAAGCACAGGGTGCTGGCCGAGATCGACGCCCATGCGCCGGCCAATGCCATCGTCGGCTCGTCGACCTCCGGCATCAAGCCGACCGACATGCAGGTGGCGATGAAGAAGCACCCGGAGCGGCTGGTCGTCGGCCATCCGTTCAACCCGGTCTATCTCCTGCCGCTGGTCGAGATCGTCGGCGGCGAGCAGACCTTCCCGGAGGCGATCGAGGTCGCCAAGGAACTTTACGCCTCGATCGGCATGAAGCCGGTGGTGGTGCGCAAGGAGATCGAGGCCTTCGTCGGCGACCGCCTGCTCGAAGCCGCCTGGCGCGAGGCGCTGTGGCTGGTCAAGGATGGCATCTGCACCGTCGAGGAACTCGACGACATCATGCGCTATTCCTTCGGCCTGCGCTGGGCGCAGATGGGCATGTTCCAGGTCTACCGCGTCGCCGGCGGTGAGGCCGGCATGCGCCACTTCATGGCGCAGTTCGGCCCTTGCCTGAAATGGCCGTGGACCAAGTTGATGGACGTGCCGGAGTTCAACGATGAGTTGGTCGATCTCATCGCCACCCAGTCGGACGAGCAGGCGCACGGCCTGTCGATCCGCGAGCTGGAAAAGATCCGCGACGACAATCTGGTCGCGATCATGGAGGCGCTGTCGAAGCAGAACAAGGGCAAGGGCTGGGGCGCCGGCGCGCTGCACAAGGACTATACCAGGCAGCTCGCCAAGCTGGCGGCGAAGAAGCCGGTCTCCAAGGCGGCCGAGAAGGCCAAGGCTGCCAAGCCGGTGAAGAAGGCCGTGAAGCCGGCAAAGGCCGAAAAGTCGAAGAAGAGCAAGAAGAAGGGCTGAGGCGATGGATTTCGGTCTTTCCGAGGAACAAAAGCTCATCGTCGAGACGACGCGCGCCTTCGTCGAGAACGAGCTTTATCCGCATGAGCGCGAGGTGGAGCGCACCGGCGTGCTGCGCCGCGAGCTGATCGACGAGCTGAAGGCCAAGGCGATCGAGGCCGGGCTCTACGCCGCCAACATGCCGGCCGATGTCGGCGGCGCCGGCCTCGATACGGTGAGTTGGCTGCTCTACGAGAAGGAGCTCGGCCGCGCCAACTACGCGCTGCACTGGACCTGCGTAGCGCGTCCTTCCAACATCCTGCTCGCCGGCACGCCGGAGCAGCGCGAGAAATATCTCTTCCCCTGCATCCGCGGCGAGAAGTGGGACTGCCTGGCAATGACCGAGCCCGGCGCCGGCTCCGACCTGCGCGGCATGAAGGCCACCGCCGTGCAGGATGGCGACGACTGGGTGCTGAACGGCACCAAACACTTCATCAGCCATGCCGACATCGCCGACTTTGCGATTTGTTTCATGGCTTCAGGCGAAGAGGATTCGCCGCGCGGCAAACGCAAGAAGATCACCGCCTTCTTCGTCGACAAGGGCACCAGGGGCTTTGCCGTGCGCGACGGCTACCGCAACGTCTCGCATCGCGGCTACACCAACGCCATCCTCGAATTCGATGATTGCCGGCTGCCGGCGAGCCAGGTCCTGGGCGAGGTGCACAAGGGTTTCGAGGTTGCCAATTCCTGGCTCGGCGCCACTCGCCTGCAGGTCGGCGCCACCTGCCTCGGCCGCGCCGAGCGTGCGCTTGGCCACGCCATCGAGTACGCCGCCCAGCGCCAGCAGTTCGGCCAGCAGATCGGCAAGTTCCAGGGCGTGTCGTTCAAGCTCGCCGACATGGCGACGGAGTTGAAAGCCGCCGACCTGATGGTGTTCGAAGCCGGCTGGAAGTACGATCAGGGCACCGTCACCGACCAGGACATGGCCATGGCCAAGCTGAAGGCTACAGAGATGCTGGCTTTCGTCGCCGACGAGGCGATCCAAATCCATGGCGGCATGGGGCTGATGGACGATCTGCCGCTGGAGCGCATCTGGCGCGACGCCCGCGTCGAGCGCATCTGGGAAGGCACTTCGGAGATTCAGCGACATATTATTTCGCGGGCGCTGCTGCGTCCGTTCGGGGCTTAGAGCATGATGCCCAAAGCCGGGATCCGGCTTTTGGAGAAGATCATGTTCAAACGAAAAGATGGCCATGCATAAACTCGAACGTCTCCTGCGCCCGAAATCGATCGCCGTGTTTGGCGGCGCGCAGGCCGCCGCCGTCGTCGCGCAATCGATCAAGATGGGCTTTGCCGGCGAAATCTGGCCGGTGCACCCGACCAAGGACGAGGTTGCCGGCCGCAAGGCCTACCGCTCCGTCGCCGAATTGCCCGGCGCGCCCGATGCCGCTTTCGTCGGCGTCAACCGGCATCTTTCCATCGAGGTGGTCAAGGCTCTGGCAGAGCGCGGCGCCGGCGGCGCCGTCTGCTTCGCCGCCGGCTTCCTCGAGACCGAAGCCTATGACGAGAACGGCGAACGGCTGCAGGCCGAGCTCGTCGCCGCCGCCGGCCAGATGCCGATCATCGGTCCGAACTGCTATGGTCTCATCAACTATGCCGATGGCGCGCTTCTGTGGCCCGACCAGCATGGCGGCATCAGGCTGCCCGACAGCGGCAAGGGCGTCGCCATCATCACCCAGTCGTCCAACATCGCCATCAACATGACGATGCAGAAGCGCGGCCTGCCGATCGCCTTCCTGATGACCGCCGGCAATCAGGCGCAGACCGGCCTCTCGGAAATGGCCCTCGGCCTGATCGAGGATGAGCGCGTCACCTCGCTCGGCCTGCACATCGAGGCCTTCGATTCGGTCGCCGGCTTCGAGCGGCTTGCGGCCAGGGCGCGCGAGCTGAGGAAGCCGATCATCGCCATGAAGGTCGGCCGCTCCGAACAGGCGCGGCAGGCGACGGTGTCGCACACCGCCTCGCTGGCCGGCTCGGACGCCGCTTCCGGCGCCTTCCTGAGGCGGCTCGGCATCGCCCGCGTCGATTCCATTCCAGCCTTCATCGAGGCGCTCAAGCTCCTGCACATCACCGGGCCGCTGCCCGGCTACAAGCTGTCGTCGATGAGCTGCTCGGGCGGCGAGGCCTCGGTGATGGCCGATAGCGCGGAGGGGCGCTGGGTGCATTTCCCGCCTCTGACCGACAAGCATCGCGCCCATGTCAAGTCGACGCTGGGGCCGCTGGTCGCGGTCGCCAATCCGCTCGACTACCACACCTTCATCTGGAACAACGAGCCGGCTATGATGGCCACCTTCACCGCGATGGTGTCGGGCGGCTTCGACCTCAACATGCTGGTGCTCGACTTCCCGCGTCCCGACCGCTGCTCCGACACCGACTGGTGGGCGACGCTGCGCGCTTTCGAGGCGGCGCTGAAGACCAACAGCGCGCAAGGCGCGATCGTGTCCTCGCTGCCGGAAAACCTGCCGGAGGAATATACCGCCGGACTGATGGCGCGCGGCATGGTGCCGCTGTTCGGCATCTCGGAAGCCATGGATGCCGCTCAGGCGGCCGCCTTCATCGGCTGGGCCTGGCGCGAGCCCGAGGCGCAGCCGGTCGACACCAGCGCCGCGGGCGCGGCCGACGCCGGCCATGTCACGCCCGACGAGGCCGAGGCCAAGGCGCGGCTGATCAAGGCCGGGCTACCGGTGCCGAAGGGCGAGCGCGCCGCCAATGCGGTTGAGGCGGTGATTTCGTCGATGGCGCTAGGCTTCCCGGTGGCGCTGAAGGCGCTGGGCGTCACCCACAAGTCGGAAGTCGGCGCGGTGATCCTCAACCTCAAGGATGCCGAATCCGTGAGCACCGCCGCGCATGACCTCCTGCCGCTCGGCACCGGCCTCTATGCCGAGCGCATGGTGCGCGACGGCGTCGCCGAGCTGATCGTCGGCTTCACCCGCGACCCGATGTTCGGCGCGGTGATGACGCTCGGCACCGGCGGCGTGCTGGTCGAGCTCCTGCGCGACAGCGTCACCCTGATGCTGCCGGCGACGCGCGACGACATCGAGGCGGCGCTGCGTGGACTGAAGCTCTACCCGCTGCTCGAAGGCTATCGCGGCCGGCCAAAGGCTGATGTCGCCGCCGCTATCGACGCGATCGCCGGCATTGCCGGCTTCGTGCAGCAGAATGCCGGCGAGATCGAGGAGCTCGACATCAATCCGCTGATCGTCTGCGCCGAAGGCAAGGGCGCCTGGATCGCCGACGCGCTGCTGGTGCTTGGAGAAAAGAAGAATGGCTGACGTCATCACCACCCGCCGCGAGGGCACTATCCTCGAGGTCACGCTCGACCGGCCGAAGGCCAACGCCATCGACCTGAAGACGTCGCGGCTGATGGGCGAGACGTTCAAGGCGTTCCGCGACGATCCCGAGCTGCGCGTCGCCATCGTCAAGACCGCCGGCGACAGGTTCTTCTGCGCCGGTTGGGACCTCAAGGCGGCGGCCGGCGGTGACGCGGTCGACGGCGATTACGGCGTCGGCGGCTTCGCCGGCCTGCAGGAATTGCGCGACCTCAACAAGCCGGTCATCGCCTGCGTCAACGGCATGGCGGTCGGCGGAGGCTTCGAGCTGGCGCTGTCCTGCGATCTCATCTACGCCGCCGACCATTCCTCCTTCGCGCTGCCCGAGATCCGCGCCGGCACGCTTGCCGATGCCGCGACGATCAAGCTGCCGAAGCGCATTCCCTACCATGTCGCCATGGACCTCCTGCTCACCGGCCGCTGGATGGATGTCGCCGAGGCGCATCGCTGGGGCCTGGTCAACGAGGTGCTGCCCAAGGAGAAGCTCGAGGACCGCGTATGGGAGATCGCCCGGCTGCTCGCCAGCGGCCCGCCGCTGGTCTTCGCCGCGATCAAGGAGACCGCGCGCGTGGCCGAGGCGCTGACCTTCCAGGACGCGATGAACAAGGTCACGCGCCGGCAATTGGCGACCGTCGATTTGCTCTACGGGTCGGAGGACAATATGGAAGGGTTCCGGGCGTTTGCCGAGAAGCGCGATCCGGTGTGGAAGGGCAGATAGTCTCGCAGCCGATGGCGTTCCTTCCCATCCCCCTCTGCCCTGCCGGGCATCTCCCCCTCAAGGGGGGAGATCGGATGTCGCGAAGGCTTTCACCAGTCTCAGACGCTGCAGAAAAGGCGGCATGGCCAAAACTGCCGATCTCCCCCCTTGAGGGGGAGATGGCCGGCAGGCCAGAGGGGGGTGCCTGGGCTCGACCTCTCCAATCGATGCAGCAACCATGACCAACTACAAAACCCTCATCGACGCCGAGACCTGGGCCTTCATCGAGAAGACCAACGCCTACTACCCGCCGTATGCGATCGACTACACGGTTGCCCAGCAGCGCGCGATCTATGACCGCATGTGCCGGGAATTCTTTGCCGGCTATCCGCAAGGCGTGACGGTCGAGACCACGGCCATCCCGGCGCCCGCGCAAGACATCCCGATCCGCCTCTATCGCAACGCAAAACCGCTCACGGCGGCGATGGTGCTCTACGTCCATGGCGGCGGCTTCATCCTCGGCGGGCTGGACAGCCATGACGATGTCTGCGCCGAGCTCTGCGCCCGCACCGGCTTCGAGGTGGTTTCGGTCGACTACCGGCTGGCGCCTGAGCATCTGCATCCGGCCGCCTTCGACGATGTCATGGCCGCCTTCGAATGGGCGGCCGCCACTTACGACCGTCCCGTCCTGCTCTGCGGCGACAGCGCGGGCGGCAACCTTTGCGCCGCCGTCAGCCACGCTACGCGCGGCCATGTCAAAAAGCCGGTCGGCCAGGTCCTGGTCTATCCGGGCCTCGGCGGCGACCGTTCGACGGGGTCCTATTTCGCGCATGCCGAGGCGCCGATGCTGACGGTGCGCGACCTCGATTTCTACATGGACATCCGCACCGGCGGCGAGGATCGCACCGGCGACATCACCTTGTCGCCGCTCGCCGACGCCAATTTCGCCTACCTGCCACCGACCGTGCTGATCACCGCCGAATGCGACCCGCTGTCTTCCGACGGCGAGGCCTATCGCGACCGCGTCGTCGCGGCCGGCGGACATGCATACTGGTTCGAGGAACCGGGACTTGTGCATGGCTACCTGAGGGCCCGGCGCACGGTAGGCCGGGCGCGCGCCAGCTTCACCCGCATCGTCGAGGCCGCAACGGCGCTCGGCAAGGGCGACTGGATCTGGTGACGCACTCCGGCGACGGGTTGTCCCAGTTCGCCGCCTTTCCCCCATGAACCTTTCCGCGTCAGCCCACGACTGACGCTCAGGCGCCGCATGGTGCGGCCCGGGAAAGGAAAACCCAATGACCAGAAACCCAGAGGCTCCATGGTCTCCGGGAACAACAGAAGCTCGGCGCGACCACCGTCTTCGGGACGGGGTCGATGCGCCGGGCTTTCCGCTGATTCCGTTGACCCTGCGTAAGAGCCGGCGTATCGTGAACATGAGGAAAGCAGACAATTCGATCAGGGAAGAACGTGCCGGAACGCCGCGCCTTGCCCTGATTCGCGCGGTAATGCCGGATGGTTCTTCCATAGACTTCGGGGGGAGTTCTATGTCCTGCGACCAAGGCGCTCTTGCGCACGCTCGTGCCGGCCGTTTGCGCCGCGCGGCAAAGGCAACCGGCGGACTTCTTGCTCTTGCGCTCAGCGCCAGCCTGTGGCTCGGCAGTCCCGCCGGCGCGCAGGAAACCCAGATCATCTATCCTGGCTCGATGGCGGTGACCGGCTTCCCCGGCACTGTCATCCCCAATTTCGACTCTTCCGATTCCGAAGAGGGGGGCCTTCCGCCCGGCGTCGATCCGGTCGACGAAACCTTCATCGACATCAGCCGCGCCTCCTTGCGCGTCTTCGACGTCTCGCATCTCGGCGGCCCGGCCTCGGGCCAGCTCGTCTACACGCCGCCGCCCTTCGAGGTGACGGCCGGCCAGATCGGCGAGGTCTTCGGCCTTACCTATGACGACGGCGTGCGTGATGGCGTGCCGTCGGGCATCCCGAACCTCTATACCGCAGCGACCTCACTGCACGGCATCGAGATCGTCACGCCCGACGCCGACAATGACGGACGGCCCGAGCGAGAGCGCCGCGGCGCTGCCGGTTCTGCCTTCATGGAGGGCCAGTTCGGCACCGAGAATGGCGGCGGGCCGGGCACGATCTGGAAGATCGACGGCATTACCGGCGCCGTTTCGAAATTCGCCGATATCGACACCAACAGCGGGCCCGGCATCGGCAACCTTTCCTTCGACCCCATCCATCGCCAGTTCTTCGCCTCCGATCTCGACACTGGCCTGATCCATCGCATCGACGCCAACGGCACGCTGATCGACACGTTCGACCATGGCGTCGCCGGACGCCCGGCGCACGGGCTCGACCCGGTCGCCGACGACGGCGCCGTCATGGACATCCAGGGCGGCGCCTTCGACAGCGAAGACCCCGACACATGGGGCTACACCCAGGACGAGCGCCGTGTCTGGGCGGTCGCCTATCACGGCGGCCGGGTCTACTATACGGTCGGCGAAAAGGCGGAGGTCTGGTCGGTGGGCATTGCCCGCGACGGCCGCTTCGCCGGCGATCCGCGCTGGGAGCTGACGGTCGAGGCCGACAAGGACTACGCCGTCACCGGCATCGCTTTCGACAACACGGGCTTCATGTATCTGGCCCAGCGCGGCCCGGTCGAAAACCGCTACGATTACAGCCGCTTCGCCGATTCCGGCAAGGGCGAGGTCATCCGCTACTGGCGCGAGAATCCCGACGATCCGGCGACGGAATCGGTCTGGGTGGAAGTGCCGCAGGAATATGCGATCGGCTTCCCGCAAGGCAACCGCCAGTCGGCCGGTGGCGTCGATCTGCAATATGGCTATGACGCCGAGGGCAATCTCGACACCAGTGTCTGCACCGACACGCTGGTCAACACCGGCGACAAGTTGCGTGACAATCCGGCGCTTGCCGAGCAGCTCGCCGCTGGCGGGCCTTTTGCCGTGCATGGCGTCCAGTTCACGCCGACCCCGCTGGTCAAGCCGGCCAACCTGCCGCCCTTCGGCTCCTGGTTCGTCGACTTCGACAGCTATTTCGAGGACCCGGAAGTGGAAGGCCATGTCGGCGACGTCAGGGTCTGGCGTCCCTGCGAGGGCCGTGCCGGCTACTATGAGGAAATTCCAGGCGGTTACCTGCCGCCATTCTATCCGCCGGACTTCCCACCGCCCGGCAATCTGCCTCCCTGTCTCGATGTCGAGGATGTCCAGTACTTCTGCACGCCCTCGGGCCTCGAGGCCGATCTCTATCTCCATGACCATGCCGGCTTCGGCGGCGATTCGATCAAGGCTCTGTCCAAGACGCCAGGCGTCGGGGTGACCTCACCCATGTCGCATGCGCCGGGCACGCCATACACGATCGGCATCACCGGCCATTATCCGGGCGACACGGTCGATGTCGGGCTCTGCTTCTACAGGCAGTCAGACCGCGACAAGGGCGGCTACTACCCTTGCTGCAAAATGACCCTGCCGCTCAGAACCCCAGCCGTCAGCTGCGAACCGTGAGGGAGGGAAAGATGACCATTTCCGCGCTTTCCCCGCTTGCTCCCAGCAGCAGCAAACCCACCGTCATGGAGACGATCATGAAACCCCTGTCATATGCCAGGCGCGGCGCGCGCTGGCTGATGGCGGCCGGTATCGCGGTCGCCATGCTGCCGGCATTGCCGGCCTTCGCCGAGGACCCCATCCCGGCCAAGATCGTCGAGGCCGCAGGCCCGGAACCCAGGCTTGAGCTCGACAATCCCCGTGTCGTCAATCCCGAGCCGGGGCGCATCGTGCCGTTCTTCACCAAGAAGGGCGGCCAGAGAAGCTGCGACTACGTCTTCTACACCTTGACGTTCGGCCTGCGCGGCAATGCGCAAGCCTTTGCCAATCCCGTGCTTGCCAATGCGCTAAAGAACACCAGGCTCGACTTCAAGGACCAGCCTCCGCATGGCCTGCAGATCGTCAGCGCGCATGTGTCCGGCGATGGCACCGATGCGGCGGGCGGTGCACTGCCCGGTGCGGTGATCAGCACCTCGGCGGACCCGAACGACACCGCGACGGTTTCCGATTTCCGGATTTCCGCCAGCGATCTCGACGGCATGGGCGCCGCGAACGAACGCACCATCACCTTCCAGATCGTGGCCAAGATCGACCACGCGGCGTTCCCCGCGCCGGCCATGGTCGACAACCAGGGCACGATCAAGGTGTCGATGGGAGGCGGCCCGGGGACCATCATCCCGTCGCAGGATCCGGGCAAGCCGGATGACGGCGATTTCCTCACTGGCGAGAAGACCTCGATCCGCATCGACTTGACCAAATGTAATCCGCCACCACCACCTCCCGGCAAGGAATGCTTCAAGGTGGAGCGCGGCACGGTCGATTGCGTGCCCGGCGGCGGCGCCTTCATCTACCACATGCCTGTCGGCCAGGAGATGGGTGGCAAGTGGGTGCAGGTCTCGACGACCACGCCCGGCATCACCATCATCCCCGACACGCAACTGGTGCCGGCGGGCGGCGGCGTGCTCAACTGGAAGATCGTCGGCGCATCGCCCGGTGATGTCATCCACCTTATTGTCACCGGCATCGAGACCTATGCCGGTCCGGAGGAGGGCTGGGGCCTGTGCTGCACGCAGACTATCGACATCGTCATCCCGCGCGACCTCAGATGCCCGCCCGACAAGGAGCCGGACCTCAAGGTCGAGAAGCGCGCCGATGTCACGCGTTGCACGATGGCCGGCGGCTGCGACTTCACCATCAGGGTCAGCAATGTCGGCGGCGCGCCCTATCACGGCAAGATCGTGCTCGACGAGGTGACGTTGCCAGCCGGCTCGGTGCTGGATTCCGGCCCGAACCCGCCCTGGGTCTGCGTGCCCGGCGTCACGCCGATGACCTGCACCCATCCGGTGACCACGCTCAACCCGGGCGCCTTTGTCGACCTCAAGCTCGGCTTCAAGCCGGCGCCGGGCTGGCAGGGACGCGTGCTGCGCAACTGCGCCATCTACGACTACCAGGCCAGCGGCAAGCCGCTGTTCGGCAGCCAGCAGAACGATCGCGGCTGCGCCTCGATCCCGATCTGCCGGCGTGGCGATCGCGACCCTGAGTGCCGGCCGCCGGTCGAGAAGAAGGTCGACCTGATCCTGAAGAAGCGTGCCCGCATCCCGGTCTGCACGGCTGACGGCATCTGCTACTTCGTCATCGACCTCATCAACAACGGCAGCGTCCCCTATAACGGACCGCTGACGGTCATCGACAGCTATCCCGGCGGCGCGCCTGCCTCCTCGACCTTCGGCCCGTCTCCGCCCTGGAGCTGTGGACCGAACGGCCCCGGCCAGTTCCGTTGCGACAATCCCGGCATCGTGCTGATGCCTGGCGCCTCGACGTCGATCGTCGTCAAGGCGGTGATGCCGGCAAACTACCAGTCGGACAGCGTTGAGAACTGCGCGGCGGTGAAGGCCATACCCGGTGAGGTCGACCTCACCAACAACAAGGCCTGCGCCAAGGAACGCTTCCGCCATCCCAATGGCGGCAAGCCCGGCCTGCGCATCACCAAGGTGTGCAACGGCTCGCTGGCCGGTGCCGCGGTGGTTTCCTGCCGCATCACCGTCAGCAATGCCGGCACGGCGGCCCCCACCGGTCCGGTGCGGGTCAACGATGCCGCCACGCTGGTGGCCGGTGGCGCACCGGTCCAGATCCAGACCGTCACTCCCGACGGCGCTGAATGGGCCTGCGGACCGGTTCCGGCCAACACGCTGTCTTGCCAGATTCCCGGCGCCGTGATGACGCCCGGAACCTCCAGGCACTTCGACGTGACCGTCTCGGCCAATGGCGAGTTCGAGAACTGCGCGCGCGGCTCCTACGGGCCGGCGCCGGGAGACGACATCGTCTATCCGATCGGCCAGGCTTGCGCCAAGGGCGGCGGGGCTCCGACCATCCGCGTCGAGAAGACCGGCGACAGCGAATGCCGGCCCGGCCAGCCCTGCTCGTTCGAAATCACCATCACGAACGATGGGCCGAGCGCCTTCTCCGGTCCGGTCCGGATCGGCGATGCGATCGGCGTGGAAGGACTGGGCAGGCTGGAAGGCGTCGAGATCACGTCGATCGAGCCGCCCTTCGGCTGCTCGCCGGAACCGACGACGCTGCCTTTGTCCTGCATAACCAACCTGACGCTCGGCGCCGGGGAAAGCCACGTGCACAATGTCACCGTGGTCATCCCCGATGACGGCCGCCTGGCCAATCTGCAGGGCACGGTCAACGGTCAGAACTGCGTTGGCGTCCTGTCTCCGGATACGCGGGTGCAGGGCGGCGGCGACGTGCTTTCCGGCGATCAGGCCAACATCCAGGGCAATCGCGGCAAGGCTTATGCGTGCCATCCCTTCACCATCAGGAACGAGGTGAAGAAGCAGTGCTCGGCGGGCTTCGTCATGAACGATGCCGGCCGCTGCGTCTGCCCGGAAGGCACCACCTACCGCAACGGCCAGTGCACGGGCGACGGCGTCATCATCGAGCCGAAGCCAAAGCCAAAGCCTTGCGTCCTGCTCAAGGGCCAGATCCGCACCGAGGACGGGCGCTGTGTCTGTCCGCGCGGAACCGAGCTCGAGAACGGCGCCTGCGTGAAGATGACGCAGGGCTGCACTATACCCGGCTCGGTGCCGTCGGCGGATGGCGACAGCTGCTACTGCCCCAAGGGCACGCATCTCGACAGGATCGCGAATGCCTGCGTGCGGGACAAGCAGCAGCCCGAGCAGTGCACCATTCGCGGCCAGGTCCACGACGCGGACGGCGATTGCGTCTGCCCGAAGGGGACCGAGGTGCGCAATGGTGCCTGCCGGCCGATCCGGCCGAAACCGGAGCAGTGCCGGATCCCCGGCCAGGTCCGCAACGCCGATGGCGATTGCGTCTGCCCGAAGGGGACCGAGGTGCGCAACGGCGCCTGCCGGCCGATCCGGCCAAAGCCGGAGCAGTGCACGATCCGCGGCCAGATCCACGACGCCAACGGCAACTGTGTCTGCCCGAGGGGTACGGAAATCCGCGACGGCGCCTGCCGGCAGAAGAAGCCTGAACTGGAGCAGTGCACCATTCGCGGCCAGGTCCACAACAAGCGTGGCGAATGTGTCTGCCCGCGTGGCACCGAGGTCCGTGACGGTGCCTGCCGTAGGGTCCGGCAGGAATGCGCTCCGGGTTCGCAGCTGATCAACGGCCAGTGCCAGCCGATCATCATCCTGCGGCGCTGCCCGACCGGGACGACCGGAAAATATCCAAACTGCGTCCCGATCCGCAAGCCGGGCGTGGAGGTCAACCCGAACCTGCTGCTCAATCCGAACATCCTGCAGCAGCTGGTGCCGAGACGTACGCCGCAGGTGCAGCAGGATCCGGCGGGTGCGAACATCCAGAACTCCAAGCCGTGATCTAGCGATAGGAAAACCAGAACCCCGCCGGAGCAATCCGGCGGGTTTTTCGTTGGCGGGATCGCCCGCGTGAACCTTGATGCCGCGAGCGGCGACCAATCGCTGAAGGAACACATCAGGAGAGAGAGATGTCTTCAGTCAGCCATGCCTTTCGCAATACGGTTGCGACTGTTGCCCTGTTCGCAGCCGGACTAGTCAGCACCTCCGCTTCCGCCGCGCAGGCCAACATCAAGTCGATGTCGTTCGACACGCAGAGCGTCAACACCACGCTCCATGTCGTTTCGAGCGACAAACAGAAATGGGACAGGCTGAAAAGCGGCACGGTCCAGTTCTGGGGCCACATGAAGATCGACACACGCTGGCCAGGCTACGTGCAGCAGGTCGGTGTATCGCTCGGCGTATGCGGCCCCAGCCAGTGCGGGGCGTTTCCGCCGATCTGGAGCGCATCGCCGGTCAGCCGCGACTATGATCACCAGGCGAACTTCTCCTTCGATCCCTCGATCATGGCGCTGTCTTCGAATGCGGACATCGCGTCGGTGCCCTATGGCGATCAGATTATCGCCAAGTGCAACCAGCACCTCCAGCCCGATGGGCCGACGAAGTCCTATTCGTTCACGCACACCTTCCACGCAACCTTTTCGGCGCTGACCGACAAGGCGCTCGACATGCACAATGCTGCCACCGAGACGACCGGCGGCAGCTGGCCCTATCCGATCTACGAATCGCATTATGCCGAACACGGTTCGTTCGACGTCCAGGTCGTTTGCGATCCCGTCGTCAAACCGGCGGCTCAGGACATCGCCGTCGATTTCGGCGAATTCGAGACAAAGAACGTCAAACTGTTCCTGACCACCTACCGCTCGAACCAGCCCGGCTCGACACCCGGCACAGTGTGCCCGGCGCTCAAGGTGACCAGCCGCGCGCAGGCCAACAAGGCCGGGCCGGTATCGATGCGCATCTGGCGGCAGAAGGACAATGGGCCGATCACATCGGAATTCAAGCAGGTCTGGGCGTCCTTCGACGCGGGCAAGAACGGCTATTTCGCCACTTATGAGAAATGGGAGAATGTCGGAGCGACCGCGTACTTCCAGTACAAGACCGAAATAGTCGGCAACGGCCCGTTCGAGCCCTTCGACGGCTGGAAAGACATCACCGTCCATTGCACTGGCGCGGGCGGCGGCGGCTTCACCGATGGACCTCAGGCCGATCCCGACAACCCGCCGGCAAAGGCCGACTGGCAAGGCGAAGTGACCGTTTCCGACAGCGCCGGATCGAGGAAACTTTGCCCGCGCAAAGGTCAGGTCGCGTTCGAAGCGAGCCGCGATGCTCCCGGCGCGTTGCACTACCGGATCGGTTGCTCGAACGGCGCCTTCTTCACCGGGACCGCGGTCGCCTTCAACGAAGGCGGTGTGTTCAAGGCCAGCGCCGCGCACGATCTCAGCATAAGCAGGACCCGCTCGATCCAGTGCACCTTGCAGGAGATCAAGCCGAATGGATCCATTGCCACCATCGACGCGGATGCGGAGGATTTCACCTGCATAAAACGCACTGTCGAGCCCAAGGTCGACGATCTTGTCTCAAGCACGCGCCCCGACTTCGGCAAGCCCAGGCTGCCGCCGGTCGTTGTGGATCCCGGCCGCAAATGCCTGCCCAGCCAAAGCTTGCTGCGCGGCAAATGTGTCGACAGGCCGCTGGTGGCCGCATGCAAGAGCACCGAGAAGCTGGTCGACGGCAGGTGCATCGGCGTCAGCATCCACTGCCTGCCCGGCTATCATCAGGTCGGCCTGAAATGCGTGAAGAATGCCGTGATCGCCGGGAAATGCCGGCGTGACGAACAGCGCATCAATGGCGAATGCGTGCGCAAGCCTTCCATCATCATCGACTGCAAACGCGGCTACCATCTGGTCGGCAAGGCATGTGTGAGGGACGCAATCATCACCACGGGCTGCCGGCCGACCGAAATGACGGTGCGCGGACATTGCGTGCCCAGGCCGGCTTCGAAGACGCTTGGGCTGCAGAAGTTGAAGCAAGGCAGAGGCCCGTCGTTCCTGCCGGGACAGGCCAGGTCACGACTTCAGGTGAACTGAATCCTGCTGCAAACCAGGAGAGAGGCGGCGACGCCTCTCTCCTTTGCGGGATGACGAAACGTCATCCCGATCGGGAGCGACGTAGCTCCTTTTTGGGCGCTGGCTGCGCTCCAACACATAATCAGGCATTGTCCCTTTCGAAAAACGGTTCCGATTTTCCGGCCGATGCGCTAGGGCGGAGCGGACTTGAAGAACGGGAAGCGGACATGGCCAAGAAAACCCTGATCGCGCCATCGGTGCTGGCGTCGGATTTCTCGAAGCTCGGCGACGAGGTCGAGGCCGTCGCGGCAGCCGGCGCCGACTGGATCCATCTCGACGTCATGGACGGCCATTTCGTCCCCAACATCACCTTCGGCCCGCCGGTGGTAAAGGCGATCCGCAACCGCAGCAAGGCCTTCTTCGATTGCCACCTGATGATCGCGCCGGCCGATCCATATCTGGCCGCCTTCGCCGAGGCCGGCTGCGACGGCATGACCGTGCATGCCGAGGCCGGACCGCATCTCGACCGCTCGCTGCAGACGATCAGGAACCTCGGCAAGAAGGCCGGCGTGTCGCTTAACCCGGCGACACCCGAAAGCGCTGTCGAATATGTACTCGACCTGCTCGACCTGATCCTGATCATGACCGTCAACCCGGGCTTCGGCGGTCAGGCGTTCATTCCGGCCATGGTCGACAAGGTGAAGCGGGTGAAGGCGCTGATCGGCAACCGTCCGATCCAGATCGAG
>NZ_RZOT01000269.1:0-7886 GCF_003999085.1 Mesorhizobium sp. M4A.F.Ca.ET.090.04.2.1 | reverse complement strand
CGCCTGGATGGTGACGTCGAGCGCCGTCGTCGGCTCGTCGGCGATCAAAATGTCGGGATCATTGGCGAGCGCCATGGCAATCATGACGCGCTGGCGCTGGCCGCCCGACATTTCGTGCGGATAGGATTTCATCCGCCGCTCGGGATCGGGAATGTGCACCAGTCGCAGCAGCTTCAACGCCTCTTCGCGGGCCTCCGCGACACCCAGCCCGCGATGCCTGCGGATTGGCTCGATCAGCTGGTTGCCGATCGAATAGAGCGGATCGAGCGAAGTCATCGGCTCCTGGAAGATCATGCTGATCTTGCGGCCGCGCACCTTGTTGAGTTCGCTCTTGCTCATCGTCAAAAGGTTGCGGCCGCGATAGTCGACGGCGCCGGTCGCCTCGCCGTTGGAGGCGAGCAGGCTCATCGCCGCCATCATCGTCTGGCTCTTGCCTGAACCGGATTCGCCGACCACCGCGACGGTCTCGCCGGCCTTGACGTTGATGTTGATGCCCTTCACCGCCTCAACGGCACCGTCGAGGGTGCGGAAGCGGACGCGAAGGTCCTTGACGTCGAGGATCGTTTCGGCAGCGGCCATCTCAGCGGTCCTTGGGGTCGAGCGCGTCGCGCAGGCCGTCGCCAACGAAATTCAGCGCGAACAATGTCGAGACGAGGAAGAAGGCCGGGAACAGAAGCAGCCAATTGGCGCTACCGATGTTCTTGGCGCCTACCGAGATCAGCACACCCCAGCTGGTCATCGGCTCCTGCACGCCCAGACCGAGGAAGGACAGGAAGCTTTCCAGGATGATGACCTGCGGCACCAGCAGCGTCATGTAGATCACCACGGGGCCGAGCAGGTTGGGGATGACGTGGCGCATCAGGATGCCGCGCTGGCCGACACCCATGGCTTCGGCCGCCTGAACATATTCCTGCCGCCGGATCGACAGCGCCTGGCCGCGCACGATGCGCGCCATGTCAAGCCACAGCACGGCGCCCACGGCCAGGAACATCAGCACGAAGTTGCGGCCGAAGAACACCACCAGCATGATGACGAAGAAGATGAAGGGCAGCGAATAGAGCACGTCGACGATGCGCATCATCACCTCGTCGACCCTGCCGCCGGCAAAGCCGGCCGCAGCGCCATAGAGCACGCCGATCACCACCGCCACGACGCCGGCAAGCAGGCCGATGGCCAGCGATATGCGCCCGGCCATCAGCGTGCGCGACAGCAGATCGCGCCCGGTGTTGTCGGTGCCAAACAGGAAATACTGCTGCTTGATCGACGCGCTCATCGTCGCTTCGAGACCATCCGGCGACTTGCTCTCGATCTTGGTGCCGTCGAAAGCGTCTGAGCGGTCGAGATAGCGGATGTTGCGGTCGTCGATCGGCTTGGTCGAGGTGACGGTGACGATGACGCGGCTGCCGTCCTGGTGCCATTCCTTGATGTCGACGCGCATCCGCTTGATGGCGTCGGTAAGCGCGGTCTGGATCATGTCGGGCTTCGGATAGGCCGAAAGGCTCGGCGGCGTGCGCACATAGTCGCCATAGATCGTGGTGTATTCGTGCGGCACCAGGGATGGGCCAAACACGCTGATCAGCGCAATGAAGGCAAGATAATAGAGGCTGAACATGGCGGCGCGGTTGGCCTTGAGGCGCGCCCAGGCATCGCCCCAGAGCGAGCGGCCAACGACGGCCGGGGCCGGGGCTGCGATATCAGTCATAGCGCACCCTTGGGTCGACGACCGCGTACATGACATCGACGATCAGGTTGAAGACGATGGTGAAGATGGCGATCACCACCACCGTTCCCATGACCAGCGTGTAGTCGCGGTTCAGAGCGGCATCGACGAAGTAGCGGCCGACGCCCGGAATGGAAAAGATGGTCTCGACGATGACGGAGCCGGTGAGCAGCGCCGCCGCCGCCGGGCCGGTGAAGGAGACGATCGGCAGGATCGCGCCGCGAAGCGCATGCTTGACCACCACCGACCAGTCGGACAGGCCGAGCGCGCGGGCGGTGCGGATGTGATGGGACCGCAAGCTCTCGATCATCGAGCCGCGCATCAGCCGGGCGACGATCGCGATCTGCGGCAGCGCCAGTGTCAGCACCGGGCCGACCTTGTTGATCAGGGCGCCGTCGCCCCAGCCGCCGATCGGCAAGAGCTTCCAGGTCAGGCCGAACAGGAGCTGGATCACCGGCGCGATGACGAAAGTTGGAATCGTGCTGCCGGCCGTCGCCAGCGCGATCACGGCATAGTCGCCAAGCTTGTTCTGGTTGAGCGCGGCGACGGTGCCGAGCACGCTGCCGAGCAGCAAGGCCAGCAGCAGCGCCGAGGAACCGAGCTGGACCGAGATAGGCAGCCCCTTGGCGAACAGTTCGGTGACGGTGAAATCCGGCATATTGTAGCTCGGGCCGAAATTGCCGCGCAAAAGATTACCGAGATAGTGGACATATTGCAGCCAGAGCGGATCGCCCAGGCCGAACTGCGCTTCCAGATTGGCCCTTATTTCCGGACTCAGGCCCCGCTCCTGGTTGAACGGGCCGCCCGGCGCGACACGGATCAGGAAGAACGCCACCGTCACGATGACGAATAGCGTCGGGATGGCGGTCAACAACCGCCGGAAGACATAACGCAGCATCGGCGCCCCGCTTCAGCCAGGGTGACAGCTCTCCAAACGAAGACCCATAACGCTGGCGTATCTGATCTTCGCACCGGCATTCCCGAAAATCCAACCCGACTTTCGGCCCGGTACGACGACAGACCGCGGCCGCCGCTGCCCAAAATGGGAGCGGCGGCACGGCCAAGGTTTCTTGTCAGTCCTTGGAGATGAAGCGGGACGGATGGATGTCCATCACATTGTCGTCGAAGCCATGCAGCTTCGAGGAAACGATGTCGTGGAAGCTGTAGTAGAGAAGCGGGATCTGGCCAACGTCGTCGACGAGGACGCGCTCCGCCTCGGCCAGCTCCTTCATGCGTTCCTCGGGCTTGCCGCCGGCGGCGGCTGCCTTGTCCATCGCAGCCTCATAGGCCGGGCTGTTGTAGTTGGAGTAGTTGTTGCCGCTCGCCTTGCGCGAGATGCCGAGGAAGGTCTCCGGATCCTTATAGTCGGCGATCCAGGCGGCGCGGGCGACGTCGTAGTTACCCTTCTGCTCGAGGAAGCCGTAATGGGTCTTGGTGTCGGTGTTGAGCAGCGTCACCTCGACGCCGAGCGGCTTCAGCTGCTCCTGGATGGCGACCGCCGTGTTCTTGTGGTTCTCCGAGGTGTTGTAGCGGATCTCCATCTTCAACGGATGCTCGGGCGTGTAGCCGAGTTTCTCGAGGATCTTCTTGGCAGCGTCCTCGCGGTCGATCTGCGGCATGTCGGCGTATTTGGCCACTGCCGGCGTGTATCCCTCGATGCCCGGAGGCACCATCGAATAGCCGGGCAGCATCGAGTTCTGCCAGACTTTCTCGGCGAGGAAGTCGCGATCGATTGCCATCGAGATGGCGTTGCGCAGCTCGACATTGTCCCACGGCGCCTTGTCGGTCTTGATCGCGTAATAATAGGTGCCGAGATATGGACCAACGCGGACCTGGTCGCCGAATTTGGTCTTGAGATCGGCAAGCTGTTCGGTCGGCAGGTCACCATAACTGTCGAGTTCGCCGGCCTCGAAGCGCTTCATCGCAGACGAGCGATCCTCAGTCGGGATGTAGTTGACGACGTCCATTTTGACGGTCCCGGCGTCCCAGAATTTCGGATTCTTGACCAGCTTGAGATGGTCGTTGGGCACCCATTCGGCCAGCGTATAGGCGCCGTTGGAAACCAGCTTGCCCGGCTTGATCCAGTCGGCGCCGAGCTTGTCTATGGAGGCCTTGTTGACCGGATAGGTCGCCTGGTGGGTCAGCATCTCCAGGAAATAGGGCGTCGGCGCCTTCAGCGTCACTTCCAGCGTGTTGGCGTCCACCGCCTTCACGCCCATGTCCTCTGCCTTGCCTTTCTTGGTGTTGAAGTCCTCAGCGCCCTTCACCGGATAGAGCATCGAGGCGTATTCGGCAGCGGTGGCCGGATCTTCCAGCCGATGGAACGAATAGACGAAATCGTCCGCCGTCACCGGGCTGCCATCCGACCAGAGGCCGTCCTTGCGCAGCTTGAAGGTGTAGACAGTGCCGTCGTCGGACACGGTCCAGCTTTCCGCGGCGCCCGGGATGAGGTTCGTCTTCTGGTCATGCATGACCAGGCCCTGGAACAGGTCGCGTATGATATCGGCTTCGTAGACCGTCGACGTTTTGTGCGGATCGACGGTCTCCGCCTCGGCGGCGGATCCGCGGTTGTAAACGGTCTCGGCGAAAGCCGGCGTGTAGAAGGTGCCCGCGGCCAAGGCCATGGTCGTGGCGAACACCGTCGCCTTCAGCACATTTTTCAGCATGAAGTTCTCCCTGTCGGCGCGGCCCCTCAGCCACACCTTTTACGTGTTGACGCCCCTGAACCAATTTTGGTCGCTTTTGGGCGTGCCACCGATCGCTTCCGGCGGCTGGTGGCAGGACACTAGACAGACAGATATCCGATTTCAACCGAGTCGTGCTGTGTGCACGCTTGACGCTAAGTTAGCGCGCAATCGCTAAAACAGCGGCAACTTAAGCAAAAACATGACGTTCAACTTGCTGCACCTAGCGGTTGCTCCATCCGTTTTCTGTTTTTGCAGTGCGGATTTGGCATGCTCCGCACTATGCTGCAGGACCCAAAAAGCCGTGTTTCGTGGTCTCGTTTCCGGGCTGATGCCGTCGGGACAACGGCGGTCGAATTCGCCATGCTGGCGCCGCTTTTCATCCTGCTTCTGCTCGGAATGGTTGCATATGGCATCTATTTCGGAGCCAGCCATTCGGTCCAGCAGATCGCCGCCGACGCGGCGCGAACGGCGATAGCCGGGCTGAACCAGACCGAGCGGCAGGCCCTGGTCACCGATTTCATCAATCACGACGTCGCCGGCTACCCCTTCGTCGACGCGCACAAGCTGACGGTCGACGCCAAGGACAGCGTCATCGACGGCAGCCAGTTCGTGGTTTCGGTGAGCTACGACGCGCGCGACCTGCCAATCTGGAACCTGCTGGACAGCCTGCCGATGCCCTCGATGACGATCAAGCGCCAATCGACGATCCGGGTCGGTGGCATATGATGCGCGCCACTGCTGTCGCGATGCTGCGATCGAGCCGCAGGCTGATCGCCGATAGTCGCGCCAACTTCGCCGTCATGGCGGCGCTGAGCGCGCCGGTCGCGCTGGCGCTGACAGCCTTCGCGGTCGACGAAGGCGCGCTGTTCAACGAGCGCCGCGCGGCACAGTCGATCGTCGATCTCGCGGCGATCACCGCCGCGGCCAACATCAACAATGCCGAGAAGGCGGTGCTGACCACGCTGAAGGACAACGGCTTCAACTCGGTCGCCGTCCAGAAGCAGGGGACGACCATCGAGCCGACGGCCAGCAAGGCGGTCGTCCAGGTGGTGCCCGGCCGCTACTCCGGCGTCAGCGCGATCGCCGCCGGAAGCCGTTTCGAGGCGGGCAAGCTGCCTTACAACGCCGTCCAGGTGTCGCTGAAGAAGAAGGGCACTCTCTATTTCGGCGCGATGATGATGAAGCCGCCGGTGATCGGCACGACGGCCACCGCCAGCGCCCAGGCGGAGGCCGCGTTTTCGGTCGGGTCGAGGCTCGCCAGCCTCAATGGCGGCGTCGTCAACGCGCTGCTCGGCGGGCTGCTCGGCACCAACATCTCGCTCAGCGTGATGGATTACAACGCGCTGGCATCGGCCGATATCGACGTGCTTTCCTTCACCGACGCGTTGGCGACGGAACTGCGGCTGACGGGCGTGAGCTATTCGGACGTGCTGGCTTCGAAGGCCACAGTCGGCCAGATCGCCACTGCCATGGCCGATGTCCCCGGGCTCGACCGCACCTCCAAGCTGGCGCTGCAGACGATGGCGGCCGGCGCCACCAACATGGTCAAGATCCCGCTCAGCCACCTGATCGATCTCGGCTCCGTCGGCAGTCTCGGCGTCGGGCAGAAGCCGGCCGGGCTGTCCGTCGCCGCGAGCGCCATGAGCATGGTGACGGCGGCGGCGGCACTTGCCAACGGCACCAACCAGGTCCAGCTCAATCTCGGCGCGACGATACCGGGCTTGACGTCCACCACGCTCAGCATCGCCATCGGCGAGCCGCCACAATCCTCGCCGTGGCTGAAGGTCGGCGAGGCCGGCACCGTGGTGCGCACCGCGCAGACCCGCATCAAGCTGAATGCCAGCGTCGGCCTCGGGAACGGGAACAACGGCGGCGGCTACGGCAATGGCAACGGGAGCGGCAACGCCGGCACGAATTTGGGTGGCGGCATCAAGCTGCTCGCCGTCAACCTGCCGCTCAATGTCGAGGTGGCCTATGCCGAAGCAAAGCTCACCGACGTAAGTTGCCCGACCGGGCGTCCCGACAGCCTGAAGGTCACGATCGCGGCACAGCCCGGCGTCGTCGCCGCGCACCTTGCCGACACCAACGCCAGCGGCTTTGCCGACTTCACCAAGCCGCAATCGTTCAGCGACGCCGAAATCGCCGACGTCAGCGTCAAGCTTTTGCTGGTCAACCTCAGCCGGCTGCAGATCAACGGATCTTCGGCGTTCTCGGTCACCAACATGGCGCCGACGAACCTGACGTTCAATGCCACCGAGATCGCTGCCAAGACGATGAAAACAGTGTCGACGAAGAACCTGACGCAGTCGCTCTCCACCTCGCTGGTCAACAACCTGTCGCTGTCGGTCAAGGCGCTGGGCGCCGGGCTCGACGTCACCGCCCTGCTCAGCACCGTGAAGCCGGCGGTGGTGACGGTGCTCAACGGCGTGACCGCGCCGGTCGACAACCTGGTCTACAACGTGCTTGGCGCGCTCGGCGTGCATGTCGGCGAAGCCGATATCCGGGTGACCGGCGGGACCTGCGGACGCTCCGTGCTGGTGCAGTAGCCGTTAGCCTGCCTGTCCGATAAAACAAGCCAGCGGCGGTAAGGACAGCGCATCCTCCTGGATCGTCGCGCTCGCGCCGAGATCAATCGCTTCAATAGGCCCTAGCTCCGGCGGCAGTGTCCAATTTGCCGGCTCGCTGGCGAAGTTGAAAACGCAGACTAGCCTTTCACCGCCTCCCTCGCGGACGAAGGCAAGGACATCGCCTTCGGCATCCAGAAAGCGGATCGACCCGCCGACAAGCGCCGAGTGCCGCTTGCGCAAGGCGAGCATCGCCCGATAGGCGGCAAGCACCGATCCCTCCTCGCCGTTCTGGACGTCCACGGCGCGGGCGCGGTGGCTGGCCGGCACCGGCAGCCAGGGCCTGCCGGTCGTGAAGCCGCCATTGTCGGCGCCGTGCTCCCAGGCCATCGGCGTGCGGCAGCCGTCCCTGCCCTTCACGCCTGGCCAGAAGCGGATGCCGAGAGGGTCGCGCAGATCCTCGAAGGTGAGTTCCGCTTCCTCCAGGCCGAGTTCCTCACCCTGATAGAGGCAGATCGAGCCGCGCAGGCAGGCGAGTAGCGCGATCGAGAATTTCGCCACCCTGTCCGGCTCGCCGCCCGGCCGCGTCCAGCGGCTGACATGGCGCACGACATCATGGTTGGAGAACGCCCAGCAGACCCAGCCGTCGGCGACCGTGCTTTCGAAGGCCTCAACGCAGCCGCGTATGTGCGCCGCCGAGAATTGCGGCCCGAGCAGGTCGAATGTGTAGCACATCTGCAGCCTGTCGCCGCCGGAGGTGTAGGCGGCGAGCGTCCGCAGCGAACGGTCCTCGTCGCCGACCTCGCCGACCGCGGCGCGGTCCTGGTACTCGTCGAGCAGCGCGCGGAAGCGGCGCAGGAAATCGAGGTTCTCCGGCCGCGTCTTGTCGAACAGATGCTCCTGGAAGGCATAGGT
>NZ_RZOT01000268.1:0-7893 GCF_003999085.1 Mesorhizobium sp. M4A.F.Ca.ET.090.04.2.1 | reverse complement strand
GTCGCAGAGGGTGGCTTTTCGAGCCGTTTCCTAGTGCAAAGAACACCAGTCAACTCGAAGCCTTGCGCGTGCGCATGCTCACTTAACCTGTTCAATCTCAGGAGCCGGCGCTAGGCCTTTCGGCGTTGCCTGCTAGGTTGGCGATTGCGTATTCGCCGGGAACAATGCAGCCTAGGCTTGGGGTTCGAGAAGCTACTTCCCGGGGCGGGACCATGCAGGACGGATTCGCGGCACGGCAACTGGTGCAGAAGTCATGACACGCGCTCAGTTGGCCGGTGTCATCCTGGGCTTGTCGCTGGTAGCGGCGCTTACCATTGTCCGGGCGAGCGACCCGCAGCCGTTGAGACTCGCCCGCGAAGCGACGTTCGACCAATATCAGCGGCTGGCACCTCGCAGCTTCGAGGCGATGCCCGTCCGCGTGGTCGACATAGACGAGGCTTCATTGCGGCAGTTCGGGCAGTGGCCGTGGCCCAGGGATCGCATGGCGGCTCTGGTCGACAAACTGACGGAGCTTGGCGCGGCAGTCATCGCGTTCGACATCCTTTTCGCCGAACCCGATCGTCTGTCGCCTCGCAGTGTTGTCCGCGACGTGCCAGGCATCGATCCTGCCCTGCTCGATCGCCTGCCCGACAACGACGAGATCTTCGCCCGGTCGATCGCCGGCAAGCCGGTTGTCCTGGGTTACGGCATCTCCAACGAAGGGAACTATCATCCGCAGGTGAAGGCTGGCATTGCCTTTACGGGCGAGAGCCCGGTCGATGCTCCTCCCCATATCAGGGCAGCCACACCGCTGCGGCCGCAGCTTGAGGCCAATGCCGCCGGCATCGGACATATCAGCCTCAATCCAGGCAAATCGACCGCTGTCGTGAGGACAGCTCCACTCTTTCTGACTGATGGCGAGCAGCTTTATCCGGGTCTTGCTCTCGAAGCCATGAGGGTAGCGCAGGGCGCCTCCACCTATCTGATTGCCGGCGCGCCGGAAGGGCAGGGCATAATGACCTCCGTCAAGATCGGCGACTTCGTTATCCCGGTGACCTCGGCAGGCGAACTCTGGCTCTATGTCAGTCCCGACAGGGCGGAACGGTATGTTTCGGCGAAGGACGTGCTTGCACCCAATGGCGTCTCGCCCCAAACAAGGGCCGCGATCGAGGGCAACATCGTGTTTGTCGGCACCTCCTCCGCCGGGCTGCAGGATATTCGTGTCACGGCGCTCGGTGAGAACGTGCCGGGCGTCTCGCTCCACGCGCAGATGGTTGAACAGGTACTGTCCGGCCACTATCTGTCGCGGCCCGACTGGGCAAACGGGCTGGAAATCGCGTCGATCGCGATGCTGGGCAGCCTTCTGGTGCTTCTCACGATTTTCGTAAGCCCCGCGATTGCTCTCGCCTGCGGCCTGGCGATCACCGGTATGGCGCTCGTCGCATCATGGCTTGCCTTTTCGCTTGCGGGACTGCTGTTCGACCCGTTTGCGCCAATCGTCATGGGCTCGATCACGCATTTCGCGACCACCTCTTTCCGCTTCCTGGTGACTGACCGGGAGCGGCGCGCGATCCGGCGGGCCTTCGGTCAATATCTGTCGCCATCGCTGCTCTACCGTATCGAGCACACCCGCGACGCGCTTCGTCTTGGCGGCGACGACCGCGAGCTGACCGTGATGTTTGTCGATGTACGCAACTTCACCGAGATCAGCGAAAGACTGCCGCCCACCGCCGTCGTGCGGTTTCTGAACACGCTTCTCGACGCGCTCAGCCGTCATGTCACCGCCAACGAAGGCACACTCGACAAGTTCATCGGCGATTCGATCATGGCCTTTTGGAATGCCCCGATCGATGTCGCCGATCATCCCGCCAAAGCCGTTCGCGCGGCATTGGCCATGCGCGAGACGATTGCTCGCCTCAACGAAAGCGACGCATTCGGATTCGGCGCCGAGCAGACGGTTCGCATCGGCATCGGAATCCATACCGGCGTCGCCTGCGTCGGAAACATGGGTGCTGAGTCGCGATTCAACTATTCGGCGGTGGGCGACGCAGTGAACACCGCAGCGCGTATCGAGACGGTGTGCAAGACGGTGAGCTTCGACATCCTCGCGTCCGACGACACCGTAAGATCGCTGCCAGGCTGGGCTTTCCTCGACGCGGGATCGCTGGAGCTCAAGGGAAAAAGGGCGAGGACGAGAATCAATGCCGTCGTCGGCGATGAAAGTGTTGCCTCGTCGCCGGATTTTGCGGAATTGCGGCTTCTGCACGGCAAGCTCGTCGAAGCGTTGCGTTCGCGCTCGCCTGGCAGCCGAAAGATCATCGCGGCGGCCAAAGCCAAGGCCGCGGGCCTGCCGGCGGGCTTGCAGGACTTCTATGGCAGGATATCGCGCAGAGCGGATGATTTTCTTGCCAAACGGGCGGGTGCGGCGGCGGAAGCGAATGCCGGCTATGCGGAGCAACAATTCGGCTCCAACTCCTGACCTGCATTTGGACAGGGCAGTTGACCGCCGCGCTCGCTGCTCTTCAAGGGCAATGAGTTCGGCCACACCGATCTAGAAGCACTTAGCCCCGACCGGCCAGCGAAGCCGAATAGCGGAAGCGCCAGGAAAAAGAGCAGCTATCCGTTGCTCTTGCCGCCGCCCTATCCCTTCTTGCCAGGACCGTAGGATTTTCCGGGATTGCTGGGGTCGTGCTTGCCGGGGTCATTTCCATGACCGTTGTTGCCATCATCCGTTGGCGGGGCCGGCGGGTCCGGCGGGTCCGGCGGATTGGGTGTGCCCGGACTGGGTGGACTGGGCGCCCGTTGCTGCTGCGGCCGCGGCGTATGCTCCTGCTGAATGGCGGCCGTAAGCCCGCAATTTCCGCCCGTACCGAAGCCTCCCGAAAGCTGCTGAGTGCCGGTCAGAAACGGCAACGCCCGCTGGGTGCCGAGTGCGGTGAGCACAGATCGATTGACCTTGGTAACGTCGCTCATAGCGCCTGATGGCGACGCGACCACACAATCGCAACGCTGCTTCAGTTCCCGGCATCCGCCACCGCTGCAGAACCGAGCCGACCCCTTCAGGAGCACGACGGCGGTTTTGCCGTTGGGCGCGATGTGAACATCGAATGCTGTTCCCCGCACGCCTATCGTGCCTGCAGGCGTGACGATCTGGTAGGCGGACGAGGACGAACTTCCGCTTATCCAGCGAAACGTTCCCTTGGCAGCGCGGATGGTAAGGTTCTTCACCGAATTATCATCGTTGAAGACGTACTTGTCGATGACGACGGAGGAACCCCACCCTACCGCCAGCTTGGTGCCATCCATGAACACGAATTGGCCAAGCCCGGTATTGGATGTCCTGATACGTTCGTCCCGGTGAACGGGTGCGCTGACCACCAGCGGTCCGGTTGCGCCGGTGACGGCAGTCTTGATCACGACTGCCTTGCCGACTGTTTCGGCGGCGGCTATCGGTGTCGCATTGTTGAGCGTCGCGGCAAGCGCGACAACAGCAACCCACCTCAAGGACGGCATTGCATCCTCCTGTAAGATCGATCTTTATTAGCAATTTCTTTATTAGCACATGTACCAAAGGTTGTCTTTACGGGAGGGCATACGTCAATTTGAGTAGACATGGCTCGTTTCCGCAGGCGAAGTTCGATCGGCAATTCGCAATTCGGCGGCGACCCGATGAACGGCCATCTGGACGAAATTCGCATCACGGTCGGTCATAACCGTTACGAGCTCGGACACGAGCTTCACGCCGCCGACTGCGGCTTTTCCCAAGGTCAAAAAATGCCGCGCGGTGCAAGGCAGGCATACTGGGCCGGCCTCAATGCGTCAGCGGTTGAACTTGCCTTCGTAGCCGTAGGAAATGTCACTCGGCAGACTGAGCGCTGCTTGCCGGAATTCGAGATTGAATATCTGATCCGTATACCGGCCATCGTTCAACAGCCCGTCCCATGCGAAGAACGCGGCAACCGCGACAAGGATGAGCATAAACGTTCGCATCGGAACCCCCTCTCTCAAGAGGGCTGAAGCTCTCCCATGGAATGCTTGCGCATCCTCAACACCAGCAAGCGCGTGGCCGCGAACGGTGTCATGACGAGAAACGTCATCGCGACGCTGATGAGGAATGACAACTGACAGAATGCGCTGGGAACGTAACAAACAGCTTCCATAGACCTAACCCCTTCAAACCACGGTTACTCTGGTGGCCTCCCTCCGCCCGCTCTCCAAGCATGATCCTGCTTCGGCAGAAATACAATAGGTTGCTAATATAAGATTGTCATCGCTTTGCTCTCCGCTGGCCAGCAGCACGAGCCTCGGCCTCAGCTTCTCAGTATTTGATTTTTCTTGATTCTATAGGTCCCAGCCCGGCAGATACGCGTCGCGCGACGTCTCTAACTAGATGATGGATCGCGCTCGGCTCGTTCTTGGCATATGCCGTGAAGAATTCCATCGACTGTGCAACCTGATAAATTTCCCGGAAGTTCCGCGACATCAACCCATCGTTGTCTTCAAACGGGTTCAACATCACGCACTCCATCCGCTCTACGGCGTCAGGAAATCTCGCGAGGTAGGCTTTGAGGAACTCCTCGATCTGTTCGTCGCTGAAATGCTTACCCATGGTCTCCTCCGCGCAGCAGTACATAGATAGCTAGTCCGGCAATCAGCAGGAGGATTGTAGTCTGCTGAGAGTTGTAAGGGTCGGCGAAGACGCCGAGCTCTGTGAAACCTCATATCGGGGTTCGCTGTTAGAGCAGCCGGCGAGAGCCGCAGCAGCCAGGCAAAGAACGGCAGTTCACATTTCCCCCTCTATTTCGCATGAGGAGCGGGAGCGTGACAGGTATCGCCCGCGCCGACAAAGCCGGGAGGGATATTGGCCATAAATTGGACAGCGAAGGGAGATTGCCAGCAAAGTGCTTGCTGGTACGCCCAAGGGGAATCGAACCCCTGTTACCGCCGTGAAAGGGCGGTGTCCTGACCGCTAGACGATGGGCGCGCTCAGATGAAGCGGCTTATAATTGCGTTGTTCGCAGCCGGCAACCCGTCTGCCGCTGCCTGCGACAACTTTTTTCTAGAGTGGCAAAAACCGCTCTTTCGGCGAGCCAAAGGCGCGGTTTTCGGCCTCGCGTAATCTTCCGGGATGTTCGGTGCTTTGCCTCGGCCGGCAGAAGTAAGCCGCCGCCGTCGCTAGCCGCGCCGGCGGCAGCGCCAGTTCCAGTCGCGCTCGGGGCCGACGTCGACATGGACGGATTCGGTGTGGCAATAGGTGCCGACGCCGCCGCGGCCGGGCATGGTACGGATGTAGCTCGCCAGCTCCCATTTGGAGACGCCGGGAACCTGGATGTCGGCGGCGGCGCAGTACATGTGCAGCGAATTCTTGGCGCCGTTGGCGCGGCGGTTGCGGGCCGGGTCGCGATAGCCTGAGGTGACGACCATCTTGCGGCCATAGTGGCCCTCGATCGTCTTCAGCACGCGCACCAGCGACGGCTTCAGGCAGGCGACGTCGACGCTTTCGTTCTGCTTCAGCAGGCCATTGGGCGCCAGCCTCGCCATGCCGGCGGCCGACGCCACCTGGTAGGAGCCGCCCTCGTCCTCGTTAAGGTCGACGTCGCTCTCATCGTCGATGCCGGATTTGCGCTTGATCTCGAACAGCGCGGTCTGGCGCACGCCGGGCAAGGCATCGGCGCCGGTGATGTGATTGCTTGGATCGTCGAGCGAGGCCAGTTGCACCGGCTTTTCGGCCGGGGTGGCGGAAGCGAGCGTGATGATCGGCTTGGCGGGCGCAGTCGCCTTGGCAACGGCCGGCTGCTCGCCCGAGCGCGCGTTGACCAGCGGCGCTGGGGCTGCCGAGGCCGGCGTGGTGCTGAACAGCGAGGCAAACAGGCCCTTCTTCGGCGCGGCGATCTGCTGCTGGGGTGCTTCGCCCGCCGTCACGTAGACGCCGTTGTTCATTGGCTGCGCGGCCGCCGCTTCAGCCTGCGGCTTGGGCGCGGTCGCGGCGGCGTCGCCAGCAGCGACCTGCTGGGCCACGACCTGTGTCTGTTCGGCTGTCTGCGCGGGCTGAACCAGCGGCTGCGGCGTGTTGCCGGCAACGGTGTCGGCACCGGCCGGCACGTTGATAGGGAAGGCCGATCCCGGCTTCGTCACCGGCACGTAGGCGACCTTTTCAGGCAAGGGCTTGTCGCCATCACCCATTACGGTCGATATCGCCTCCGAAGAGGCCGAAGTCACCTGCAGCGACGAATCGGTTGATGTTGCTGGCTTGGCGCTGGTTGCAGCGCTCATCTCGGTGGAGGTGGCATTATAGCCGGGCATGCCGACCGACATGGTGGGGTCGCCGGCGGAGGTGCAGGAGGCCAGAAGCACGGAGAAAAGCGCTGCCGCAATGCTGCGACCTTCCCTCCGCGCGAGACGCCAACCACCTGACTTCAAAACTAAATTCCCCCTCGGTAGCCGGCCGGCTCGTCATCGCCGCAGCGTTCTACGCCCCTCGCTACGACTGTTCTGTTCCCAAACCGGAAACGGGACCTGTGTCAAATCTGCAAGCCTCGGAAGTAATCGTTTTTTCCAGGCGAATTGAAGCCACCAGATAGTTGACGCCACCATTTCGACCTGTTTTGACGGGCCGTCAACTCACCAGACATTACAGTCTGTTACACGCGCACCTTGACATAGGTGCCCGGCGCATCCCCCAAGGTTTTCATATGCTTGCCGGGTTTGCGCGCCTGCACGCGCGCGTTGTTCTGGGTTTCGACCCAGTGCTGCCAGTGCGTCCACCAGGAGCCGGGATGCTCCACGGCCGAGGCGAACCACTGGCCGAAGTCGCCCACCGGCTTGCCGCCCGTCCAGTACTGGTACTTGTTCGCGGTCGGCGGATTGACGACGCCGGCGATGTGGCCGGAGCCGGCCATCACATACTCGACGCTGCCGCCGAAATAGCGCGAGCCGAGGAACACCGAGAGCGCCGGCGCGATGTGATCCTCTTTGGTCGCCAGGTTATAGACGGGGATCTTGATATCGGCCAGCGAGACGGTGCGGCCGGCAAGCTCCATCGTGCCGCGCGACAGATTGTTCTCGAGATAGCAGTTGCGCAGGTAGAAGGAATGGTTGGCCGCCGCCATGCGGGTTGAATCGGCGTTCCAGTACAAGAGGTCGAAGGGCAGGGGATCCTTGCCGCGCATGTAGTTGTTGATGACATAGGGCCAGATAAGGTCGCCCGAGCGCAGCATGTTGAAGGCGGTCGCCATCTTGGTGCCGTCGAGATAGCCCTTCTCGTTCATCGAGCGCTCGACCGCCGCCACCTGATCCTCGTCGACGAACACTTTCAGGTCGCCGGCATGGGTGAAGTCGACCTGCGTGGTGAAGAAGGTCGCCGATTTGATGCGGTTGTCGCCTTCCTGCGCCAGCAGCGCCAGGGCCGCCGCCAGCAGCGTGCCGCCGACGCAATAGCCGATGGCGTTGACGTCCTTCTCGCCGGTGGCCTTCTCGACCATGTCGAGGCCGTATTGCAGGCCTTCGCGGATATAGGCTTCCCAACCCTTGGAACCGTGGCGCTCGTCTGGATTGATCCAGGAGATGACGAAGACGGTATGGCCTTGCTCGATCGCCCAGCGGATGAAGGATTTCTGTGGGTTGAGATCGAGGATATAGAACTTGTTGATCCATGGCGGGCAGATCAGCAAGGGGCGCTTGAGCACTGTCTCGGTCGCCGGATCGTATTGGATGATCTCGGCGACGTCGCTGCGGCCGACCACCTTGCCGGGCGTCGTCGCTACGTTCTTGCCGATCTCGAAGGGCGAGTAGTCGGCCTGCCTGAGCTTCAGGTCGCCCTTGCCGGCGGCGATGTCCTCGGCCAGCATCTTCATGCCGCGTACCAGATTCTCGCCATTGGACGCGACGGTCTCGCGAAACAGCTCCGGATTGGTC